>DZBU01000002.1:0-22942 GCA_022730015.1 Candidatus Elulimicrobium sp.
CCCTTGCGACGGCGAGCCAAGAGCACTTTACGCCCAGTTGGGGTCTCAGACCGCACAAGAAAACCGTGGGTCGTTGCCCGCTTTCGTTTACTTGGTTGATAGGTTCGTTTTGACATATCTGTAGAATTAGTACCTGGGAACTATACAGGAATATATAAATAATTCAATAGGGCACCACTGGCGCTTCTTTATACACAGTTTATACACAGTTGTGTTTTTTAATTTTAAAAAGGGTATTTGAAAATGCCATTTTTAGCAAAAAAAGTTTACAGTTTTTTTCATGGCGGTATAATGCAAATCACCGTACGATCTTCCATTGAACATGACTTCTATTTCACACTCACCAACAACTAACAGCATCGTTCATACTGAGCAAGTAGATGTGAAACAGCTTTGGGATGATGCCCTTGTGAAGATTGAGCTCTCTATCACTACCGCTAATTTTAAAACATGGTTTCGTGACACGTACATTGTTGCACTTGAAGATGGCACCGCCACTGTTGGGGTACCAAGTGTTTTTGTAAAAGACTGGTTGCAGGACAAGTTCCACAACATGATCTTAAAAACCCTTCGTGACCTCACTCCACATATTCGAAGTGTTGAATATACCGTTGCTCAGCGCACTGACCGCAAGCAAGAGTCAACCAAAAACCAAACCATTAACGCTGCGCTACCACTTGAGGATTACTACATAAACAAAAGTGATAATTTAAATCCGAAATACTCTTTTGATACTTTTGTGGTTGGACCATACAATGCGCTCGCACACGCTGCTGCCAAGACTGTCAGTGAAAAGCCTGGTATTACCTACAATCCACTTTTTATCTACGGAAAGACTGGTCATGGTAAAACCCACCTTATTCAAGCAGTGGGGAACCAGATCAAGAAAACAGGAAAGAAGGTGTTTTATGTCACTAGTGAACGATTTGCTATTGATTACTTCAATTCTCTTCAAAGTGGTAGTGCTAACAATTTCAAAGATCGTTATCGACAGTATGACGTCCTCATCATGGATGATATACAGTTTCTTGCTACTAAAGAAAAGACTCAGGAGGAACTTTTCCATCTCTTTAACGCTCTTCATGACAACAATAAGCAGATTGTTTTCTCGAGTGATCAACACCCCGCACTCCTTAATGGTATGGAAGAGAGACTGCAGTCTCGTTTCTCACAAGGAATGATCGTGGATCTACCGGCCCCAGATCTAGAATCTCGTGCTGCTATACTCCGAGCAAAATCAGCTCAAAATAGTATCTCTCTCCATGATGAAGTAGTTGATTATCTTGCTCAAAGCATTGAAGGCAACGTTCGAGAACTCGAAGGGGCTTTGAACACTATTATGTGCCAATCACAACTCCTTGGGCGACCACTTTCAATCGATGAGGTGCGTACTATCATTAAAAATAATTCTCGACCACGTAAAACACTCGCTATTAGTGATGTGGTTGAGAAAGTATCTCGCTACTACGATATCGACCAGGCAAGTATTTATGAAAAAACCCGCCGTAAAGAAGTAGTTAGGCCAAGACAGATCATAATGTATATACTGCGTGAAGATTTCCAAGTATCCTATCCAGCAATTGGAAAGAAGCTAGGAGGAAGAGACCACACCACCGTCATTCACTCTTGTGAAAAAATAAAAGCGGAGTTACGAGGAAATAGTGAACTAGAGGAAGAGATCACCCAAGTGAGACTGCTCCTGAAATAACAAAAAAATGCCTATTTTATGGGCATTTTTTTGTTATTTTTTATAGCTCGTTTTGCCTGGATAACTTGTGTATAGTAAGTCCTCAGACCCTTAATAGTTGCTGGTATAACTAAGAAACGTATATGAATAAATCGTCTTGGTATCCACAGCAGTTAGCTGTTTTAGAATACGAAGAAATGTTTTCCTCAGCTTATACTTCTTCATCCCAACCTTACCCACAACAGATTGTCTTTTTTAGGGTGATAAATATGTAATTAATACGCCACACTTTAGACTTTTTCACACTTCCACAGCACTAATAATAAGCAGTAAAATAGATTACAATATAAATATGGAGATAACTATTCCACATGTTGAATTAACCAAAGCTCTTGAGCTGGTAGGGAGGATAAGTACGAAGCACATTACTCTACCGGTACTACAGTGTGTTCGTTTAGAAGCTAAAGGTGGGGTGATTACACTTCAAGCTACAAACCTAGAGATAAGTGTAGAAATGCCACTTTCGGGAACTATTGCAGAAGAAGGGGTTGTGGCCATACCTTCTCAGATTTTTTTGCAAAGTATCCAGTTTATTGCGCAGAAAGAAATAACTCTTCGGACAGAGGATCAGGTCTTACAATTAGAAACCTCAAATACAAATACTTCCATTAAAACATTTGTCGCTGACGAGTTTCCTACTCTAAATCAGCTGCAGGGGGAGGAGTTGAAGCTGCAAGGGTCATTATTTTCATTTGGTATCAAGAGTGTGGCGTTTGCGGCCTCACAGACGTCTATTAAGCCTGAGCTAGGAAGTGTTTCTGTGCAACAAAAGAAAGAACACTCACTTACCTTTGTTGCTACTGATTCATTTCGTTTGATGGAGAAAACGGTATCTCAAAAAGGATTGGTATTTGATCAGTCAATAATGATTCCACAGAAGAACGCGATCGAGCTGGCTCGTATTTGTGATGCGGTGGGGGAGGATCCTGTTCTTATTACTAATGAGAATCAGTGTGCGCTTCGTTTTCCGGGGGGTGTGTATGTGTCATCACGTTTGGTAACAGGTAATTTTCCAGACTATGTACAGATCATTCCAAAAGAATACGTGACACATGTAACGGTACTTAAGGACGATTTGGTTCGTTCATTTAAAAAAACAAATATTTTTCTGAATAAATTTCGACAGGTTTCTATTATGATAACGGAAAATAATTTAACAATTTCGTCACAAAATAATGAAGTTGGACATACGACAGATACTGTGCGAGCGAGAGTGGAAGGGGAAGAGCTAACTCTTAGCTTTAATCAGCAGTACATTATGGAGCCGTTGAATTATATCAACGATGATTCGGTAAAAATGAGTTTTGCTGGGATTGGGCGAGCTATGGTTATGCAGGGGGTGAGTGATACTAGTTTGCGGTACTTGGTGATGCCGATGAATAAGTAATAGTCGTGTCCTATGGAAGAATACTCCGTACCACGAAGCATGAAAAAGATTGGTGATCTGTTTGATAAATACCGTACGCGGATCAAGGCCCCACAAGCAAGTGTCGAAAAAGAATGTATTCAAGTCATTAAAGAAGTAACTGGATTTGAGCTCACAAACAACCAGGTGACATATACTGTGAGTACACGGTCAATCTGTCTACATGTTCCAAGTGTCCTAAAAACAGAACTTCGTTTTCATAACACAGCAATCTTACAAAAGCTGCAAGATCGATTAGGGAAGGATGGGTGTCCTAATATAATCTTTTGAGAGTTCGCCAATAAGAGAATTACTCCTCTTGCGATGTTGTTGTGCCACTTCCTGTTTCTGGTTCTAATAAAAGACCAAAAGTGCTCTTTTTCCATTCTTGTACACCGTATTCCCAGTTTTCATATTGAGGGTCTAGGCTAGGGTTGGCGGGGTATCCACCTAGTGGGTCTTCTCTGTTTACGAAGTAAAGGATTGAGTGGATATTGCCGTATAAAGTTGCAAGATCAAGTTTATTATCAGAATTATTTGATTCTTTATCAGTGGTAGTTTGTGTTTGGTTTTGCATTGCTTCCAGAAGAAGGTTGGTATCAATATATTCACCGCGAATAATTGGTTTAACACCTTGCGTGTTTATTTGGGGTTCTGGAAAATTCTCTTCTGGTAATTTTGCGAGCGCAATATCAATAAATTCTCGCCAGAGAGGTGTGGTAATAAGACCAGAGAGACCCTGCATAGGATCGTTATTGTTGTTGCCACACCAAGCCCCCACAGCGATATTTGGTGCGTATCCCATGATCCAAGCGTCTCGGAAATTATTGGTACTACCTGATTTAGCGGCGACATCACGATTAGGGAAATTGATCTGAGAATTAGAACCCCAGAGTGGTGTACGGGCTACGTTATCAGAAAGGACATCACTAACCATAGCTGCTACGTTTTCTTCCAGCACTCGATTGGTTTTAACTTCTGGCTCAGTAATGATAGTTCCTCGACTATCTTCGATTTTAAGAATGTACCGTGGTTCAGCTTTTACTCCACCATTAGCAAATACTCCGTAAGCATAGGTCATATCAAGCAAGCGTACTTCACCACCACCAAGTACAAGGGTGAGTCCGTATCGGTCTGGGTCGGTAAGGGTACTAATGCCCATATCACCAGCAAATTTTATAGTGTCCTTTATTCCTGCTAAATAGAGTGTTTTTACTGCAGGAATGTTTAAAGATTGAGCGAGGGCATTGCGCATACTGATCGGCCCAAGAAACTTGTTGTTGTGGTTGTTTGGTGCGTAACAAGGTGATTCTGAACTGCGACTCCAAGGTTCACATTGTGGAGAAAATTGAGTGGGTACATCAAAGAGGATGGTGGCTGGTAAATAACCCTTTCTAAATGCGTTTGCGTACACAAATGGTTTAATTGCTGATCCAGGCTGACGATCTGCTAGGGCGATATTGAAATTTCCTTCCACTTTATCACTAAAATAATCGCGAGACCCAACCATTACGAGCAAGTCACCGGTTTTAGGATCGGTCGCCACTAAGCCCGCATTTGAAGCATTAAATCGTTCAGTATTGATCTCGGCTTTTTCTGCGACAATTCGTTCAGCTTCTTTTTGTAATTCCCAGTCGAGGGTGGTAACAACTCGGAATCCTTGCTCAGTTAAAACTTCTTCCCCGTAGGTTTTTACCAGCTGTTCGATCACATACATGACGAAGTGTGGTGCTCGAATACCAGTTACTGCTTGTGGTTGAAATTCAACAGTTGTTGATTTTGCGTTCTCATATTCCTCAATAGTAATGAATCCATTGAGGCGCATACGATCAAGTACTAACTGCTGACGCTTATCAAGATCTTCCCGATGACTACCGTAGGGAGAAAGGTAGGTAGGAGCTTGTGGAATAGCTGCTAGATAGGCGGCTTCTGGTAAGGTTAGTTCAGCTGCCTTTTTACCAAAAAATGCTTGGGAAGCTTCTTCGATACCATAAATGGTACCGCCGTACGGTACTTCATTTAAGTATACTGCCAATATTTCATCCTTCTCCATGACACGTTCCAATTTAATCGACAGAATGGCTTCTTTAGCCTTTCGACTTAAATTCTTATCACGATCAAGTATGGAGTTCTTTATTACCTGTTGTGTGATAGTTGATCCACCTTGTCCACCAAGCAGATCGCCCTCTTGAAAATTCGCTACCGCCGCACGAATGATCGCTTTTACGTCGATCCCTATGTGGTTAT
This sequence comes from Candidatus Elulimicrobium sp., assembly GCA_022730015.1. GTDB lineage: Bacteria > Patescibacteriota > Minisyncoccia > Phycocordibacterales > UBA918 > OLB19. The sequence continues at coordinate 5,400 of DZBU01000002.1, forward strand.
AAAATTGATCATCTTCGATGGCAACCGTGGCATTTTTAATGTAACGTGACATCTCTTCAAAGGGGATAATAGTACGACGCACATCTTGGTGGAGGTCGTAGAGTAAAACTTCACCAGTACGATCATAGATCTTGGTTGACTGTAAAACCCGCCGCTCTTCAAAAGCAGATAGATCAGGTATTTCGAGAGTGGATATCCATATCAAAACAACAGCAGAAACAAGAATGATAGCAGCTAAAATAAACACTAAAAGATCGACGGCGATCTCCTTCCAATTCTTGTGAAACCACGAACGAATATTCATAAATACATGTTATATAGCCAATACTAGCATGAGTTGTCTAGACAATTTACTACGAATGTGTGATAGAGTTGTTTCATTATGAGTCTTGCACAAGAACTACAAACTCGAGGATTTATTCACCAAATATCCGGTCCCTCACTAGAAGTAATTGTTAACGAGGAGCAGCGTACCATATACCATGGTATTGACCCAAGTGCTGATTCGGCACATGCCGGAAATTTTGTGATTTGGATGCTTCTTCGGCATCTCGCCCATGCTGGTCACAGGATCGTTTTTTTAGTAGGAGGGGGGACCGGAATGATCGGTGATCCAAAACCAGATGCTGAGCGCCAACTCAAGGATCCGGAATTAGTAGCGAGCAATGTTGCAAAGATCAAACTACAGGCTGAGCGAATTTTTGCTAATTACGATATCGAGTTTGTTAATAATCTCGATTGGTTGGGTGAATTGAAACTCATTGATTTCCTACGAGATATTGGCAAACACTACACGGTAAATGAGCTTATTAAAAAGGACGCTATTGCAACTCGTCTAGCGAGTGATACCGGGCTTTCTTACACTGAGTTTGCCTACCCACTACTTCAGGGTTATGACTACTTACAACTTTTTGAAACAAAGGGCTGTACGGTCCAGATCGGTGGTTCTGATCAGTGGGGAAATATTGTATCCGGAGTGGAATTGGTCAGGCGAAAGAAGCAGGCAGAGGTATTCGCGATCACGGTACCGCTTATTATAGATAAGACGACAGGGAAGAAGTTTGGTAAAAGTGAAGGAAATGCGGTGTGGCTTGATGCTGAAAAGACGTCCCCACATCAGTTTTATCAGTTCTGGCTCAACGTTTCAGACGAAAGTGTCATAGAACACCTAAAGCGGTTTACGTTCTTGCCACTCGAAAAAATTGAGGAACTGAATCAGAAATTGGCAAATGATCCAGGGAGTCGCTTGGCGCAAAAAACCCTCGCACACGCGGTGACTGAGATTGTCCACGGAGAAGTGATCGCACACGCAGTCCAGAATGTTTCTGAGATACTGTTTGGTGATCGATCAATCACAGCAATTACTGAAGAAGAGCGAATGGTTTTGTTTCAAAACGCTCCAATGTACGATGTGGACTTCGGAAGGGAATTGATTGACGTTTTAGTTGAGACAAAACTCGCTTCCAGTAAGCGTGAAGCACGGACCTTTATTGAGAGTGGTGCTGTTACGGTCAATGGTGAGAAGATAGGGAATGTTGATGCTGTGCTAACTGAAATACAGACAGGAAACGATTTGCTGTTACTGAAGCGTGGGAAGCGCCAACTGTGTATTCTAAGGATCAAATAATAAAAGAGCGCCCATTTGGGCGCTCTTTTATTATTTACATTTCATCAACATCATCAAAGGTGTCGTAGTCAACATCCTCAGCATCATCTTCGAGTTCTTCGTCTCCATCCTCAGCTTCATCGTCATCAGTATCCTCCTCTTCCTCCACCGCTTCATTAATATGACCAAAACCTTCGATGTCCTCATCTTCACCAACAGCTTCTGCAACATCTCCTACTTCCTCTAGCAGATCGTCGTCTAGTGATGCCTCCTCATCATCAGGAGCATCTACTTCCTCTTCCTCATCATCAGTTCGAAAGTTCATCATAGATTAGATAATGGATTATATAGTTGTTTGTATCAAAGTTGCGCTCCACTGACAATCGGTCTCTGTGTATCAGCGAATGTTACTCCTTTACACAGTGAGGTGTAGGTTTGTGGCTACTTTTCTCAACGTGCTTGGGGGGTAGTTTACTAGGAGCTTTAAAATGTAGCAAGTGCTACTGTAGGAAGATCTATCTACTATGATTAATCATTGATTTCGTCCGTGGTGCGCTAGGCAGGTGATACCAATTGCGATAGCGTCATACTCGTCGTCTAGGGCGTTTTGGGGTGTATTAGGAACAAGGCGTTTCACCATGTCGATCACGGCAGTTTTGTCACTTTTTCCATATCCTGTTACTGCAACCTTTATCTCTTGCGGCCCAAATTCATAGACTTGGCAGTGCTGTTTTTGTGCTAAATAAATAAGAATGCCACGCGCTTGCGCTACCCCCATCGCTGTTTTTTGATTTTGATTAAAAAACAAAGTTTCGATCGCGAGTGTATTGGGGGTATAGGTCTCTACGAGCTTTTTGAAATGGTCTCCAATAGTGGCAAGGCGTTGATGTAGAGAAAGTTTTTTGTCAGTTAAGACACAGTCAGAGTAGATCAAGTGCTCGGTCCCTTCAACTAGTTCGAGAACAGCGATTCCTAATCGATCATATCCAGGGTCGACTGCAATTACTCTCATATAGGGAGAGTATAGCCGGCGCAGGGTAAAAGAAAAAGCGCCCTACGGGCAACTTTCATGGGTAATGCTTTTTCTTTTACCCTGCGCCGGCTACTCAGGATCTGGAGTATCAGCTGTGGTGTAGACATTGGTCACGTCATCCTGTTCCTCGATGGTTTCTATGAATTCGGCTAATTTTTCACCGGTTACATCATCAATTTCCATTGGATTGACCGGAACGTAACCATCTGCTGTTTTGGTAAAGGCCCAACTGGCTGATCCGGGAGTACCTAGCACCAAGCCAGCCTTGGTGAAAATATGGCGTATTATCGGGGAGGTGCGGTTGTTATTGTCAGTTACTGCCTCAATCAACATTGCCACGCCACCAGGACCATAACCCTCAAAGAGGACTTGTTCCAATGCAGCGCCACCAGCCCCGCTTCCTTTGGCGATGGCACGTTCGATATTTTCCTTCGGCATAGAATCCTTCTTGGCCCGTTCAATAGCGGCCACGACGTTAGCGCCGTTTGGATCACCACCTGCTTTGCGTGTTTCCATAGTAATAAGCATCGCGTGCTTAGAAAATATTTTGCTCTTCTGTGCATCGGTGGCGGCCTTTTTGTGTTTTATCTTTGACCATTTGTTGTGTCCAGACATAATTTATTGATTACTGATTTGAATGTGTGTGTAGGCTTCGGGGCTAGCAACGCGGCCGCGGGGGGTACGTTCGAGAAGGCCGTGGCGAATGAGGTAGGGTTCAATAACATCTTCGATCGTAGAAGGTTCTTCACCCGTTGCTGCTGCGATAGTATTAAGCCCGACCGGGCCACCACTGAACTTGTGAATGATCACCTCGAGTACGGCCCGGTCGGGCTTCCCAAGACCGAGCGAATCCACCTCTAAAAGTTCGAAGGTCTTATCAACAATTTCGTCAGTAAGCTCACCACCCTCGAGTTGCGCCAGGTCGCGGCAGCGTTTGAGTAGGTAGTTGGCGGTACGCGGAGTGGCCCGACAACGTTTTGAGATTCTCTCTAGGATGGTTGGTGTAGTTTTTACTCCGAGTAATGCAGCTGAGCGTTCTAGAATGGTTGCAATTTCGTTATCAGTATAAAAATCTAATCGAAAAGTTCCGCCAGAGAAACGTGATCGAAGTGGTGAGGAGAGTAGGGAGATGCGAGTGGTCGCGGCCACCATGGTAAAAGGAGGGAGCTCAAGTTGCACAGTGCGAGCTGATGGACCTTTACCAATGATGATGTCGAGTACACCCGATTCCATGGCTGGATAAAGTATTTCTTCGATACTTTTAGAAAGACGATGAATCTCATCGATGAAAAGCACGTCACCTGGGGAAAGATTGGTGAGAATAGCAGCCAGATCACCCACACGTTCGATTGCCGGACCAGAAGTGATCTTCATGTTGGTGCCAAGGGTTTTGGAGACTAAATTTGCGAGAGTTGTTTTGCCAAGTCCAGGAGGACCATACAGAAGGATGTGCTCAGCTGCGTGGCCACGTTCCCGAGCAGCAGTTAAGAGAATGCGTAAATTCTCTTTTGTTTTTTGTTGGCCGATATATTCTTCCCAGGTTTGTGGCCGAAGTGTACGATCGAGGCCGCTAGCATCATCGCGAGAAATCTGGGGTCGAGGAGTAGTTGTCATATTGATTTATCACAGTATAGCAAAAAATATGTCGGCGACTTACCCCATTGACGCTACTCTTGTTTGTGGTATTAATTGGAAGCAGTCCTACAATTTTTGGAGGTGTGAAATGACGAAGTTCTTTATAGGTTTTCTCACAGCTGTACTTTTGGAGCTGTTTCTTTTTTCGGAAGGGAGAATGACGTGGGTCAAAAAAGATGAGTATGTTGCAGCAAGAGAGGGTATAGAAAAGTCTACTTTTGTGTGTAAAACAGTCGTGCACAAATCAGCTGAAGATTTGTTACTGTATATTGAAGCGCGCTCTTTTGATGACAAGTATCGTGGGGGAGCGGTTGTCTGGGTGGAAAACATATACCGTCCAAAGTTCACAGAGAAGTATTCGTGGGGGTATGTACTCGACGAGGTGTCAGGTAAATATATGCAGGATACAAACCTGCAGGCAGCAAGATCATGCCTAAAAGAAAGAACCAAACGAACCACTGCGTAAATGACTCATAAAAGACCAGGAATTCATCTGGTCTTTTTCTTTGTCAAAGAGCGCCAAAAATAGGTGAGGATGTTGACAAAATTTTAAAGTATGCTAATATCTAAAGCAATCGAGTTCTCCTGTACGTCAGTCGGTTGCCGTACTTTGTTTTTGAAGCTATTCCAGACGATAACTCTCTAAGCAACTTGGATGCGTTGCGAGGGGTTTCTTGGCGCTCACCCTAGAGTGAGAGTGCGGAGAACTTTCTTAGCGCGGCATTCACTTTCAATGCGGAAGCCTTGCTTAGAGAGTTATATTCTGGAATGAGCGATGTCACAGACGAGAGTATCACAGTTTACGAAAAGACGATATTGACCGCGCTTCATTTCACTCCTCAAATATATAGTCGTACGAAAGTTATACAACGTGCGTAAAGAAATCAACATCAGTCGCTTCCTTGGGAGCGGCTGATTGCGTTTGGGGAGTAGGGAGCGGTTTCCCAGCAATTAAATATGGCAGTTCAATTACGCGTTCGAGCTCTCGTAAAGAAGTTAAGCCAGTCAGGACTTTCTCAATACCATCTTCAACCATAGTCGGGATACCTTGTTGTTTGGCTGCTTCAGAAATGATGTGTTCGCGTGGGTCACGAAGCACAGCTTCTTCAACCGCATCATCCATCAGCACTCCTTCAAAAATACCAGCCCTTCCACGGTAGCCTGTCCCACCACATTTTTCGCAACCACCATTTCGGTAGAGGGTGATCGGATTTGGTATTTGAATCGGGTGAGGGTGTCCTGCCATCACGTACTCGATCAGGCGCTTTTCTTCTGGAGTGGCTTCATATGCAACCTTACAATCTTGGCACAACAAACGAACAAGGCGTTGTCCAATGATGATGTTAATAGAAGTACCCATCACGCGAGGGTCTATACCAAGGTCAATAAGACGAGCAAATCCAGCAACGGCACTGTTGGTGTGCAAGGTACTAAATACCAAGTGACCAGTTTGAGCAGCGTGAATAGCCGTTTCGGCAACTTCTCGATCACGGATCTCGCCGATCATGATGATGTCGGGGTCTTGGCGAAGAATAGCGCGCAGACCAGTTGCAAAGGTATAGTCATCGCCAATCTGTGTTTGTACGATTCCATCAATTTTATATTCAACAGGGTTTTCAATGGTGATGATCTTTACACCTTCTGAGTGCACCTCCTGAAGAAACGCGTATAGAGCGGTAGTTTTTCCCGAGCCAGTCGGACCAGTGGTAATAATGAGGCCGTTTGGCTTTTTAAGTTCGCGACGCATTACCTCTTGAATGTAAGGATTGAGGTGTATCCGATCCATACTAAAAGTAGAAAGCGACGGATCAAGGAGACGCATTACGATCGATTCGGCAATGGCTCCTGGGATAACAGATGAACGAACCTCAACCTCACGAGTACCAATGTCAAAGGTAAAACGGCCGTCTTGTGCTTCGGCTTTGGCATTTAGCACCATTCCGGAGAGGAGTTTCAAGCGGGACATCAAACGTCCATAAATGTAACTTTCAAGATCGGCAACGTCGTGAAGCACACCGTCAAAACGGTAGCGGAGTCGGATCCCCGATTCTTCTGGTTCGATATGAATATCGGAAGCACCTAAAGCAAGTGCCCCAGCAAAGATAAGTTCCAGTGTTTCTGAGATACGCCTGGTGTTATTTATGGTGCTGATGCTGCGTAATGTTCTAGGGACATCTTCTTTCTGTTTGACCTCATTCATGAGGCGACCAATGTCTTCGACGCTAATCTCAAAGACCCCCTTTTTTTCTGCGGCAGAATCAGTGATGTCGCTATAACGGCTCCAGGCGTATTGAAGACTGGCTGTCGAACACATATATACGGTCAATTCATAACGCTGCTTTTGGAGTTCTTGAAAATATGCTTGTACGAGCGGATTGTTGGGTTGTTTAGCGGCAACAGAGAGTTTATTTTGATTCAATTCAAAAGCGGTGATATTGAGTGCTTGTGCTTTTGCTTCTGGTATGACGCCAAGCGCCTCTGGATTGATAGTGTAGCCACGGAGATTGATGTATTCAAAGCCGATGCGAGGAGCATTTGTTTGAACCAGTCTTTCTTCCTCTTGGACGTAGAGATCAGTGATTCTGGTGTTTGAATAATTATCATCAAATTTGAGCATATATTTCATCATACCATGGTGAATTGAGCCTGATTGGGTGTTTGCGTTCTGGTTGTTGGTTGCTATAGTCTTTTTATGTCAACGATATATCACGTGAATCAGCCAGCAGATTTTGAGTTGGTTATTACTGATATACTTCGCTATCACAAGGAAAGTAACGCTTCTTCTTTATTGCTCACGCTAGCGGGTGATTTGGGTGCTGGTAAGACAACGTTCACGCAGCAATTTGGAAGACTGATCGGCGTGTCAGAGCCTATCACGAGCCCCACGTTTACGATCATGAAGCAGTATGAAATAAGTCATACTTATTTTGATACAATGATCCACATTGATGCTTACCGATTTGAATCGGAGGAGGAGGCTGGGCCGTTGCACCTAGATGAGTTACTAGCTCAGACTCGAACACTGATTTGCATCGAGTGGCCGGAGCGAATCGCATCATTTATTCCAGCGCAGGCGATACATATCGACATTTCTATTAGCGAAGGTGAACAGCGATTGGTAGAGGTGACCTATCCAGGAGAAGGTGGTCGTACGGTGTAAAAACCCGTATACTTACCCCATGCCGAAACAGACTGAAAAGACCCTGGTGCTACTTGATGCACACGCTATCTTGCATCGGGCCTACCACGCACTGCCGGATTTTTCTTCGCCCACTGGTGAGCCAACCGGAGCATTGTACGGAGTGACCACGATGCTGCTTCGGATCATTGAAGAATTTAAACCGCAATACATCGCAGCTTGCTACGATCTGCCAGAGCCTACCTATCGACACGAGGCGTTTGATGGATACAAAGCGGGCCGGGTGAAAACCGATGATTCATTGGTGCAGCAGATCGAGCGCTCACGAGATATCTTTAAGGCATTTGGTATTCCTATCTATGAGCGTCCAGGCTTTGAGGCTGACGACATGCTTGGCTCCATCGCTCATCTCACAGCGGGAGAAAAAGATCTGCGAGTCATCATTGCTTCTGGAGACATGGATACGTTGCAGTGTGTCGATAAAAAACGAGTGCAAGTATTTACCCTTAAGAAGGGTATCAAAGATACGATCTTGTATGATGAGGCCGCCGTGAAAGAACGGTTTGGTTTTGGTCCAAAATTAGTGCCAGATTATAAAGGATTGCGCGGTGACCCCTCTGACAATATTCCGGGCATTGTCGGAATTGGTGAAAAGACAGCTTCGATATTGATCACTACTTTTGGTTCATTAGAGAAAATCTATGCCGCTTTAAAAAAAGATGAGAAGCGATTCATTGAAGCTGGTGTCAAACCACGTATCATCGGCCTTTTGCGAGAAGGAAAAGAAGATGCAGAGTTTTCAAAAATGTTGGCGACTATTCGTACCGATGCGCTAGACTCATTTGAGGTAACAAAAACCGAGTGGAAGGAAAATGCAGATACCGAAAATATCGTTAGCTTATTCAGTGAATTAGGATTCCGAGCGGTTATGGATCGGGTGAAGAAGCTTTTTAATGTGACACTGGTGGATGAAGTTTCTCTGGCAAAGGAGGTTGATGAACACGAACTACAAGAGGCGAGCATCATGCTTTGGTTACTGGAGAGTGAACGAACGAACGCTTCTTTTGAAGATGTAATTGATTTTGGTCGTTCTTTCCTTAAGGCCACCACGTGGTCGGAGACGGTCGCCGCCTTGCGGGCACGAGTAGAGGCAGAGGGGTTGCTGAAAATCTTTACCGATATTGAACAACCTCTTATTCCAGTATTGGCAAAAATGAAGCAGCTTGGGATTACGCTCGATGTTGCGTATCTAGAAAAACTATCTACACGATTTCACTCTGAACTTACAACGCTCGAACAAAAAATCTATGTACAGGCAGGAATGGAATTCAACATCAATTCCCCCAAGCAGCTTGGCGAGATACTGTTTGACACGCTTGGTCTAAAACCAAAGAATGCTAAGAAAACCGCCGGCGGGCAGCGTTCTACTAAAGAATCAGAGCTCGATAAGTTGCGTGGCGAGCATCCGATCATTGAGGAGATCTTGCGCTATCGAGAATTACAAAAGCTCGTTTCCACCTACGTTGATAACCTGCCACAAATGGTGGGGAGTGATGGTCGCATTCATTCGACACTCTTGCAGACTGGCGCGGCGACGGGGCGTATGGCCAGCAAGGATCCAAACTTGCAAAATATCCCGATCCGTACAGAAGAGGGAAGAATGGTGCGAGGAGCATTCACTGCAGCGCCAGGATATCAACTGGTGGCGATTGATTACTCGCAGATCGAGTTGCGCATTGCGGCGATCCTCTCGCAAGACACAAGTATGATGGAGATCTTTAAACGTGGCGAAGACGTTCATGCCGGAGTAGCAGCACGCGTCTTTGGTGTAAAGCAAGACGAAGTGACACCCGATATGCGCCGCAAGGCAAAGGTGATCAACTTCGGTATTCTCTACGGCATGGGAGTGAACGCCTTGCGGCAAAATCTTGGTGATGATACACCACGCCAAGAAGCTCAAGAATTTCTCAATGCGTATTTTCAGACCTTCACTCGCTTAGCTGAATACTTGGAAGACACCAAAACCTTTGCTAGACAGCACGGCTACACAGAAACCCTCATAGGGCGACGACGCTACTTCCCAGGCATTACGTCTAATATTCAATTTATTCGCGCACAAGCCGAACGTATGGCGATCAATGCGCCGATCCAAGGTACCGCGGCCGACTGCATGCGCATCGCGATGCTACGCGTCCATGAGTACATTGAGAAGTTGGAAAAACCAGATGACGTGCGTATGTTGCTTCAGGTTCATGACGAACTGGTGTTTGAGATCAAGAAAGAATTGGTGTCGAGTGTGACTCCTAAAATCGTAGAGCTTATGGAGCGAGTTTTAACTGAAGAAGAAAGTAGGGGAGTACCGCTCATTGCGACCGCAAAGGTGGGGGAGAATTGGAATGAGTTAACAGAGATGAAACGATAACATGTACGTTGTTTTCTTCGGATCAGATCGAAATAGGGTGCGCGATGCTGCAACTACGTACATAGAAAAGCAGATGCCGGCTGATGCGACCCTAACAACTCTTGATGCGGCTGAATACCAACCCGGGCAAGTGGCCGATGCGCTCGGTGCTTGTTCACTGTTTGGCGGAAGTGAATGGTTTGTGTTCGATACGCCACTAGGGAATGAGGAGTTCGTCAATGATGTAAAAGAGTCGCTGACAGAAATGGCGGAATCCTCTAATACGTTTGTGATACTGGAAGGGGCGCTTTTAGCTGCACAAAAAAAGACGTATGAGAAACACGCGACAGAAATGAAAGAATTTACCGCCGAAAAGACTGAGCGATTTAATTCTTTTGCACTGGCCGAAGCCTTGGCAGGGAAGGATAAACGACAGTTGTGGGTGCTACTCCAAGAAGCAAAACTGTCCGGACTGCGAGAAGAGGAGATCATTGGCATGTTGTGGTGGCAGCTGAAGGCGCTCCGCCTCGCTATGAAAACAAAAACTGCTGTCGAAGCGGGCATGAAAGATTTTCCGTACAACAAAGCGAAGCGTGCTTTGGCAAAGTTTCAAGATGGTGAAGTAGAGCGGCTCGCGCAGTCACTCCTGGAGCTCTATCACGATGGTCATGCGGGAGTGAGGGAGTTGGATTTGGGGTTGGAGGAGTGGGTGTTACGTGTGTGATATTCTAGATTGTAATGGATTTTGGCCTCGATAAATTTTTTGGTGAATTGTTGAAAGAGCACTGGTGGCTATGGATGTTGTTTATTGTTGGTTTTGTTTTCCTTAGACTATTTCTTGAGGAGATTCTCCCTTTTCTTAAAAAACAGCTTGAGGATAAATTACGCTTCAAATTTAGTTCAAAATTTCGAGAAAATCGTGAATTATTAAAATGGCTACAATCATTACACTATACAGAATTTGAAGAATATGTAGCGGAAGTATTTAGGAGGTTGGGTTATCGTTCAGAGCCGATAGGGAAGATTGGAGACCATGGTCTTGATATTAAAATTGAAAAAGATGGAGTGACTGCTTATGTGCAGTGCAAAAGATACGGTGACTCACACAAGGTTGGTGAACCTGAAGTAAGAAATTTTCTCGGGGCATTAACACATGAGTACGTGCAAGGAACTGGTTATTTTGTAACCACTTCATCGTTCACTATGGAAGCAATACAATTTGCTCGTGGAGAACAAATCGAACTAGTAAATGGTCCACGATTGATTGAGTATATTCGTATGGCAGAGAAAAATGGTTTTTCCACGAAAGTTGAAACCGATGTTTCGTCAAAAACTTGTCCAGAGTGTGGTTGTGAATTAGTAAGAAAAGAAGGTAGGTACGGCAGTTTTCTAGGGTGTGGTAATTATCCGAAGTGCAAATATACCAAGTCTATAGAATAGTACTGTCCGCACGAGTTACTAATTATTTTCCCTTAGGGATCGTCCCGCAGTTTCTAATTCGCTTTGCTCCTAAGAACTGCTGGACGCGGCTCGTACGTTTTCTGTGCTTGGGAGGGCACAGAAAACATTACTGCGCCGTTCGATCCCTGGACGAAAAGTGCGCAGGCACTTTTCTTGGGCGGACACGTTAAAAGCGCCAGATGGCGCTTTTTTCGTGTCCGCCCACCAGGGATCGAACCTGGGACCATCAGCTTAAAAGGCTGCCGCTCTACCGGCTGAGCTATGGGCGGAAATACATTGCCAGTGGCAAAGTGGCAAAACTATACCATGGTGGCGTCTTAAATCAACTCAATGTTAAGTACTGCATACCGTACAACATATTCCTCACACGCTCCGATGTCCGCTGACTTTGTGTAGCGCTCACTCACCGCGGATGCTCGAAATATGTTGTGTGGGATGCAGGACAGAGTTGCGGATAAGGATATAAAAAATAAGAAGCGGCATGACCAGGTGGTCATGCCGTGGGCGATACTAACGCCGTAGTTTCTCGTGGAAGAAGATTGCTTCGATCTCTCGAATAGGGTGACCATCATCGATACCGTAGGTGACATGGTGCTTGGTTGGAACACCGGTCACACCATCAGTGCTGATGGCCATGTCTTCACCCACATAGAACCCAATGTGTTTATGGTGGTTGCCGTCACTACACAACTTTGAACCCCAAATGACAACAGCACCCTGGAGGAGCTTGTCTATCTGATACCACCTCGACCGCACCATATCTTCGATGGTATGAAAAACAGTGGTGTGCACTCCTTGCGAGGTAAGGGCAGCGAGGGTGAGAATCGATGAGGCAAAGTAGGCACATGCGAACCTCCCATTACCAATGACATCATGTGCGCCATCATTGCTATGAACAAAGAGGCGTAAATATTGCTTCGATCCAACCCCTCCCTCGATCATGGAGAGGTAAGTGTCGAGGTGGGCGAGTGGGTAACCTTCTTCAGCAAAGATCGTATGCATGATACTTCCTTTCAAAGAACTGGTGATACTAAGATTGTATCCTTCAATTGATATTTGTCTATAAGGGCCTTACGAAAGACAGGTTGCATCTATAGTGATGTTTGATACCCTTGATTCAATGAAGTATCTCATTCTTGAGAATATCCGTAGCGCTCATAATGTGGGTTCAATGTTTCGAACGGCTGACGGGGCCGGCGTGTCCAAACTGTTCTTGATCGGGTACACGCCGGCCCCGCTTGATCGCTTTGGGCGAGTGCAACCAGAGATCCAAAAAACTTCGCTTGGTGCTAGTCGAGAGATACTTTGGGAACATCAGCCAGACATTGAAACGGTGTTACAACGCTTGAAAGAAGAGGGATTTACAATTGTGGTGGTAGAGCAGGCAGATACAGCAATTTCACTGCGAACATTTATTGTTCCAGAAAAAGTGGCATATATCATGGGTAACGAGATCGATGGAGTGAGTGAAGCTGCTCGGCAGGCGGCTGATCTTATTGTAGAGATACCAATGCTTGGCACCAAAGAGTCACTCAATGTTTCTGTCGCAGCTGGAATTATTTTATATCATGAGTTGGCTACGTAACTTGTTCTTTCCATGGTCGCTTTCCGGAGTGCTTCTAGGAGTTGGTTTTGTCTTTCCAACACTGTGGGTGATTGGTCTGGGTGGAGGAGTTTATTTTTTATATTTGCTTTTGCAAAAGATGCGCTTTTGGCAAAAGCTACTCGGCGCCTGGTTAGCATGGACTATTAAAGCGGCCTTTTCCGTAGGATGGCTCTGGAGTACATACCCCATTGAATGGTTGCCGCTTGAGTTGAGTGAGGTACAACTTGCTGTCATCGGATTCTCTTGGCTTATGACAGCAGTTACTTTGGGTGCGGGAGCGATCCCGCTTGTTGCAGTTGTAGAGTTACTGCATCGCCAGACTGACCTGTCGCGCTGGTCGTACTATTTACTTATTTTTCCGCTGCTTTGGGTAGTGGCTGAATCATTTGGATCGGTGATCTTCTCAGCTTTTTTCTATGGTCCTGGTGGTGACATCAATGCCTCATTCAGTTTTGGGTACGTGGGATACTTACTTGCGCAGCATGAGGGTTTGGTACAAATTGCAAAAGTAGCCGGGGTGTACGGACTGACGATCGGATTCGTGTTTATAGCGGGATCACTCCTGTGGTACATCGAGCATCATCCACAGTATCGGTACATTGCCGTCAGTTGCGTCTTAATCCTGTTTGTAAGTGGTCTGCAGTATAAGGTAGCTGCGCCGGTTACTGAAGTAAACAATGGCTATTCGGTGATCGCTGTTAATACATTTTTTGATTCGAATTTGACTCGTGATGTTGCGGGAAGAAATAAAGTTGCTGCAATGCTTGAAACAGCAATGGAAAGAGCTATCGCAGAAGACCCTGATTATATTATCTTGCCTGAAGATAGTCGTTACTTTGATCAAGCAAGACCAGTTAGTGCTGCAAAAATATTTTTTGAAAACAAGTACACGGAACTCCCAATAGTCATTGTCGACAGTGGAAGGACAGTTAGTAATGGGGAGACCGTCTTGCAGTCATATATATATAACGGACCAGAAAATTCTGTTGAGCGATATCATAAAGGATATTTAGTGCCACAAGGTGAATTTATCTCGAATATTTATGTCGGTCTGTTTAATCTCGCTGGCTATGGTGAATCGTTACAATATCTCTCCCAAAGTATTTCATACCGAGTTGGTCCATGGACCAGTCAAGCACAAGCAGCTCAAAATACACCAGGAATACTTTTCTGTTTTGAAAGCTTTGCGCCCCGGGGAATAAAAATGTTGACTGAAGACCGACCAGAAATGCCCTTCGTCACCCACATTGCATCGCACGCCTGGTTTCATGAACCGTATACATTATGGTCACAAATGGAAACGATGTTGCGTGTGCAAGCGGTTTGGAACGGACAGTCTGTGGTCAGTGTTGGCAACATGATGCCTGGTAAATTTTATACCCCGAGTGGATCAATCAAAGAAATGGCGGTAATCGACAGGGGAGAGGGGTGGGAAATGAGACGAGTTATTGTTCCCCATCAGTGAGAATTGGTTGAAAGAGAAGCAAGGGCTGCTCGCACTTCTTTGGCATCACTCCAGGTGACCTTGGTACCATTTGGACCCATGATGTATGGGTCAGTTCCTTTGCCAGAAATAAGCACATAACTATCAACGGGAGCGATACTGATCGCATGCTGTATTGCGGATCGACGATCCATGATGATCTCTACCGGAGCGTGTTCACTCATGCCTTTACGCATATCCGCCACGATCTTTTCGGGATCTTCATCATAGGGATCTTCATTAGTGAGGATGATGTGATTACAGAACTTTTCAGCGATGGCACCCATCTCGGGTCGCTTCCATGTGTCGCGACCTCCGCCAGTGTTGCCAAGCACGCAGACTTTATATTTCTGCGGAAACGCTTCATATAGTTTGGTGAGCGAGTCTGGAGTGTGTGCGTAGTCAACGACAGCGGTTAGGTTTTTTTCTGCTTGTGCTGGTGGAGTGAACTGTTCTACTCGGCCGCGCAGGGGAGGGAGATCTCGTAGGGCAGCTTGCATGGTCTCGAGTGGAATCCCTAGCGCACGTGCCAGAGTAATCGCAGCGAGAACGTTGTAGACATTAAAAATTCCGACTAACGGCACACGAATGGTCATGCCATCAAGAACGACACTGAAGCTGTCTTTGTGGAGCGAATAAAGCGTAAGGTCTTTGAGTGAGTAGGGGAGCTTATGCTCAACAGGGAATTGTAAAAAATCTTGCCCGTGTTCGTCATCGATATTTGAGATAAGGTATCGCGGCCGTTTTGGTGAAGTTGCGACGGCTGCCGCGAGTGATAGTTTTGCCTGCTTGTAGTTCTCGAATGAGCCATGTGACTCGATATGCTCCGGAGTGAGATTGGTGAAAATGAGTGCATCAACGTCGATGAAGCGGTGACGATGCTGCCGTGCTCCTTCTGAGGTCATCTCAATGACCGCATGGGTGCAGCCAGCATCAACTGCCCGACGAAGGAAATGTTGTACAAAGAAACGACCAGGCATGGTCATTTTGAACAGATTCGGCTCTTCCTTGCCGTCGATCGAGAATTGAATAGTCGAAAGGGTAGCCACCTTTTTGCCGCTGGCACGCAAGAGGTGCCCGACGATCTCAGTGGTGGAGGATTTTCCTTTGGTGCCCGTTACGCCGATTACCATGATCTTGCGTGAATGGTGTTGGTATCGTATTGCACCGAGAAAAGCGAGTAAAAAATGGTAGTAAGGCTGTAAAAAGTGGAAGACTTGTCTTGGTAGTAGTCGTTTCGTTGCGGTTCGTATCGTGTCCATGGGGTAAGTATAAGCTGCTTCAGACTTTGTTGCACGCGGATGAGTTTTTACTTTTGTGTGTATAAGAAATCAGATAAAAAACTGAAAAGTACGTATCATAAACCCAAAGCCCATTGTTTTTAAATGTATTTATCATGAACGTATATAAGTATTTAGTTTCGACTACAATCACGATCCCGTTGCTTCTCTCTATCGTGTTTGGTGGTCTCATACTGTCTCCTGTTGCAGCGCAGGCACAGACAGACGCAGCAGCAAATGCACTTTCTTGCCCGATCGATTCTGCTCTGACTATCTGGATGAACGGACCCGAAGGAACGCTTGAGGTAAATGATTTTCTTTCTCTCTCTGCAACCATGGTAAACAATTCTTCCTATACCCTAGGTGGGGTTCGGGTTGGTGTGGCGATATACGATCGCTCAGAGAAATTAAGCCATTGGATGGTACTGGATGAAATGCGACAGTTACCCCCGCAAACTACCATAGAGATACCGATCGATCTCGATCTGACAACGCTCCCGGCAGGATCATACAAGATTGCTGTGTATGCTGTGCAGGGTGACGAGACGGCCTTACTTGGGACCATGTTGAATGATTCGATGCAGCCGATTAAATTTCTAACGATCAAGAAACTGTCAGAACAAAAAGCCGCAACCACCATCACTGTTTCAGTGAATGAAGAAAAGTTTACTGGCCAACCATTGCTTCTTGCTGAAGTAGAGCCGCTCACTGTCACTATCGTTACTAAAAACGAAAGTGTTGTACCACTGCTCGAAAGTACCATGCTCGCCGTCCTTACTGAAGGGGAGGTAACTCTTGGGACAGCTGTTCGGAGTGATAAACTCGATTCGGTTAAACTAATACCAAAAGGCACTCGTACCACGACTCTAAAAGATGTTCTAGCTAATGGCGGCACACACACTGTCTATGCTGCTTTGATCACGAAGGGAATTGTACAGCCAGTGGTAAAAGTACCAGTCATCGTGGTAGAGGAAACTGTCGGTGTTTGGTCGTACATATCACAAATCGGGTTGTCTGATCATCCATTACGAACCGATTCAGAGATTGTTGCTTGTGTTGGGACAGTCGGCGAAAATAACGTCAAAGGGCGATTTACAGAACTACTGGGACTTACATTTGAAGTAGAAAAAGAAGGTAAAATTTTGACAACTGAAACTATCTACACCACAGACGTGACAACAAGCAATTACGTCACTTATGTTCCGGGTATGGCAACCAAAGATTTTTCTATCACGCTCAATCTTTTGCAAAACCGTTTCCATGCACCGTACGTTGTGGGTAGTGGTACATCGCCGGAGCAGACGATGAGAGAAAGTATGGTAGAAGTCGATACGGTTACCTTGGCCTTCCAGTGTAATAATGCAGAGGAGTGTACACTACAGACAGTTGGTGCTACAGACGAGGAGGTTCCTACTGATCAAGAATCATTCTGGTTTTACGCCGCTATCGTGATCGCTGCCGCGTTACTCATGTACCTGATGCTTCGTCGTCTGGATCCAGTGACCATTGATCCAATGAGTAGCAAAACATTATCAGCTGATGAGCTTCAATAGATATGTCATTTCTACGTATGCAAAAAAACTTTCTCGCTCTCGCCGCAGTAACACTTCTCACGCTAGGAGTGGGGAATGCCACCTTGTTAGCGGAAGCTGCTTCCGCTACGCCAGTCTTGGTATTGACTGTCAATGGTGGTGCGGTGGCGGCAGTTGTGAACGATGAGCCAGTAGAGCTCGGCTGGTACGTCGATGGTCCAGTTACCAACTGTGTCATCATTCAGGACAACTCGGTATCGGGGCAAACTACCTTGGTAACGATCGACACAACCAATCTGCCGGTGAGCGGTACGCTGGATGTGACCCCACCAGCAAACTCCACTACCAATTTTATTTTGAACTGCGA
>DZBU01000002.1:23042-67841 GCA_022730015.1 Candidatus Elulimicrobium sp.
CGCTGGATGTGACCCCACCAGCAAACTCCACTACCAATTTTATTTTGAACTGCGACGGCGCGGTTGATGAGGTGCCAGTCAATGTGGAACCACCCGTGACTACTCTGACTTCAGATCAGGGAACCGACCTAGTTAATAACCCACTCACTGGCCGAGTGAGTGAAGTAATTCTCCGGTGGAATTCAGTAAACGCGACTCGTTGCTCATACATTACTCGCACTTCACCAACTATTGGCAGTGTCACTGAAACTTCATCGAACGATTATTCAAATCGTCTGGGAACGTCTGGTTGGATCCGCTACGACGGCGATCCAAGATACATCAATGAAACAACCACGTTTTCAATCACTTGCTACAATGACAATACTGGAGCAGAAGAGACAAAAACCCTGACCGTAAATGTTTCAAATCCACCTCCGCCTGATGCGCCGGTGGTGAACATGGGATCTCCCGATTATCCCGCAACCACCCGCGATCTCCTCTATGGGTATGCTTGGGTTGATGTGTGGTTCAGTTCAGCCAACGTGACCTGGTGTGTCGAGCGGGCCTACTATGCCGACGGTACACAATATTCAAATCCACCAAATTGGGGGACTGGGTCATGGGTGCTCTCGCGAGACTTTACTAATATCCAGATTGCCACCACCACCACCTTTGAGGTGGAGTGTGGTCGGGCGGCGGTGACCATTGATGGAGTCACTTATCCAGCTACTTCGACCAAAAAGCAACTCACGATCGAAGTGCTGATGCCAGGGGGTACGGTTGGGGAGGATGTAACTAATTGGGACCGTTCGACACTGCCTCCGGTCACGGCCAATATTACTGCTGATCCGAATCCAACGGTAAAGAATGCCTTGACTGGGTATGCTAGTACAATAGCTACGATCAACCGTTCAAATGCGAGCTACTGTTATCTCAGTGCTTATAGATTCGATGACGTCACCGGTCTCTATACTAGTTCGTACACACTTTCTAACTGGAATCGTACACTCTTAAATAACGGAACTTCAACTTATACCATTAGCTTAGCGACTACTACAAGGTTGGTTGCAGATTGTTGGCGTGATTACGATCGTTATAATCCGTATGCGACGGAAGCTGAAATAGAGAATGCGCACGAGGTGGTGGAGTACATGGTATATACCGAAGAATCATTAGAGGCTGCCTTGCCGCCAACACTTTCACTGTATGGAAATGCAGTCTGGGCGACGTCAGATGGTCGTAACCAATCAATTAACATGTGGACTACGGCCACTGAGAGAATTGGGTTTGATACCAGAATAGGAACTCCTCAGCATTTGGTAAATTCTATTGCTGCTACCACTAGTAGTACAATCAGTTTTCCTTTTGTGCACCCGCATGGAGCTGACGACGATTACGATATCTACCTGTCAATGTGTGATGAAAATGACGGAGAGTCAACCTTTCGAGTCTTGGTCGAAGGAGTATTTAGGGGACAATATACAACCAATAGTCCTGATAGTCTGAATCAATACTGCGGAAGTTCTTATGGAACAGTCGTGAGAGAACGAGTCGCGCAAAATATTCAGATCAATGATGGAGACACAATTACGATTGAATGTGATACTCCGAATGATGGGGAGCGCTGCAGTCTCGTGGAGGTACTTTTTGGCGCTACGGGATTGCTAACAACTCCGCAAGTGAACCCGGTAGTGACCAGTGTGGATGTCCCAGTTTTAGTACTGGCTGAAAATGCGACATTTTGTGGCTCCGGCAGCACTGAACAGGCGCATTGGGCATATCCAAATACTGGTAGTCGATATAGCTGGTGGGGAGCAAAAACTCATACTTTCTTTGATAACACCGAGCATACAGTAAGTATGGTAAGAGTACCGATTGCGACCAGTACCAGATTCACTGTCACTTGCTGGCGAACAGCAGACAGTCTGACAGACTATCAGGAATTCAATGTGTACGTACCATTTAGTACTACGCTCAGTGCCCAGACAACGGTGGGTTCAGGACAGTGTATCGATGATGGTACACTTGGTAGTCCTTTTGGAACCGCGATTGAAGCACCGGTAGGTTATGGTCCAGATGATAATGGTTTCTGTTCGCCGATGGTCGACTTGGCTGCTTTAAGTCCTTCGGTTAGTCTGGCGGCAGCAACTGAAGACAATGTCAACGGGACGTACGATAATGTTAATGCGCTCATGGTGATACAGAATATTGGACCCGGTGCGCTTCCGGCTGATAGTTCGATAGCATACAAAGCTACAATGTCTATCATGCCAGCACACAGTCTTCCTGATGTAGATACGTCTATTGGTACTTTTGAAGGTGGTCTGAGTATCCCGGCTAATCCGGCGATCCCAACTCAATCACCAACCCTTACTCGATCATTTGGTAATGTACCGTTTGGAACTCATACTATCTGTAGTCGAGTCAATCTTGATGGGTCTCCCAATTATCCAGAATCATCCACCGATTACACGAACAACGTTAGCTGTAGTACGGTTACGCTACCGGTACCTCGACCACCAATGAGTATTACTGCAGACCGTCAATTAATCCGTCCGAATCAGACTGTCGAAATTAGTTGGGGAGTGAATGTAACGTATCAGCTGCAGTGTGCCGTTCTTGGTCCGGGAGGGCTTAATGAGAGTTTTGATACCTCCTTGGTTGGTCCTGGATATACCGATTCATTTACCACCGGACCACTCACCAGTACCGGTATCTATGAATTACGCTGCACCGAGCCAATCACTAATACTGCTTTCACTGAACAGGTGAGAGTAGAGATGGTGCCGGATGTGGAGGAGATATAGTGCTAAGATGTAGAAAAGGCCGAGCGCAGCTCGGCCTTTTCTTTTTACTATTTGATCTGCTTGAGCGCTTGAGTGACGAGGGAATTAACGGTCGAATCTTCGGTAACCATGTCAAGAATGGTCTCGCGGGCGGTGGTCATGTCGTAGCCGAGGGAGACCAGTACGTCAATCGCGTCGGTCTGGATGGCGCTCAGGTGGTCGACCGGAGCGGACACGGAAGTTGGCAAATGATCAAGTTTGCTGTGGAGGTACTGGACGATATTTTCCGCAGTCTTTTTGCCAATACCGGAAAGCTTGTGTAAGTATACCCCGTCATTCTTTTGGGCGGCCTCGACGAGAAGGGTGGGGGTGGCAAGAGTGAGGATCTGTAGCGCTGACTTAGGTCCGACCTTGGGAATATTGAGGAGGAGTTCAAACATTGCCAACTCAGACTTTTCTGGAAAACCGTAGAGATCAAGCACGGTCTCGCGCACGGCGAGATAGGTGTGCAGGGTTACGGTACTACCCTCAGTGAAGTGATTCTGCAGGGTGGGGCAGCCGACTAGGTAGCCAACTCCGTGTACACTCACCACCAGCCAGTTTTCGCCGATGTCATCGATGGTTCCGGTCAGACTTCGTATCATATGAGTCATTGTACCTGAGATGTTGCGTAGCTCAAAAAGCTGGTCGGCATCGTATATTTCTCGCACGCTCCGATGTTTGCAGACTTGGTGTGGCTCTTGACCACCGCGGACGCTTGAAACATACGATGCCGACCAGCTAGCTAAACCCTTGCCTTTTTGATACTCCTACGGTACAGTAGGCGAACTTTAGATAAGAAACAGTATGCCAATTACCAAAGGAGCAGAAAAAGCCAATCGTCAGTCAGAGCGCAAGCGTGTATATAATATTCGTCGCAAGAGCGTAATGAAGGATGCTGAAAAGGCGATTCAAAAAGCAGTCGTTGCTGGTGATAAAGAGAAAGCGAAAAGCCTCTTGCCTGCAGCGTACAAAGCGATCGACAAGGCGGCAAAGCGAGGTGTCATCAAAGACAACACCGCTTCCCGCAAGAAGTCACGCATCACTGCCCGCGTGAAGAACGCAAAATAATAAAAGGCCGGCCCCTTCGGGGCCGGCCTTTTTCCAACTTCAACTTCTATTAACCTCCGCGCATACCCCAACCTCGCCCACCTTTACCTTGGCTGGCATCATTCTTCCCATCATGTTCTCCAGAACCAGTTTCTTGAGAACTACTGACTATCGAAGTGTAGTCTTCAACAGATAGGTATTGCGGTTCGTAGGTCTCTCCACGCATAGTGAGTTGCCTGGTGAAGGCGCGCAAGTGGTTTCGTGAACCCCGAGTAAGATTTTCATATACTAGGGCAATGTCCTGATTGTCGGTCTTGGCGATAAGCTCTTGGAGGTCCTTGATATCAAGGTCCTCAATGGTCGCTCCCACGGTAAGTGCGGCCGCTTCAGATTCGCTTCCTTGAGCAACAAGGTCGGTATAAAGCTTTTGCATGTCGGTATTTACGAACACACCGATCGTATCGTCAGTCACAGGGTCAGCGATGTTGTATTTTTCAAGTAGATCACGCACCGCTTCAGTATGGGTCTGCTCACTCTGGGCGATATTGGTAAAGATCTTGAGTCCCCATTGTTCATAGAGTGTTTGGTAGACGTCACGAGCCAACTTCTCTTCTTCGCGCATGAGGAGTAAACCATCGATCTCTTCCTGAGAGAGGGTCTCGTTCGGAAGATTATTGATACCTGGTCGTAAAGAAACAAAATCTTCAGCTTGTGGATTTTCATTCATAAAGCGTTCCTGTGCTTGATTAGTAATTTGGGTCGTATCTGAGGTGTCATTTGATGATAAGTTGCTGCCGACTGCTACACCTCCGAGAAGGGCAATGATGGCAGCGATAATTCCAATAGTATTCATAGAATTGATTACACAGATAAAAAGTTCAGTCGTGTCAGTATTTAGGTTCTTCCACTCCTTACTACGTTAGTCACTCGCGAGAGCTTTCAGGGCTTCCTCTATCTGTGCTTCGCGTTCTGCTTTTGGTAGGGTCTGACAGAGGTGGATGTGGTGTAGTACGAACTGTTCACTGGTGCGCTTCAGTGCCGAGCGAGCGGCTTTGATCTGGGAAATGAAGGCTTTACAGTCACACACCTCACCCGTTTCAAGTATGTGTCGGAGCGCACGCACTTGCCCCTCCGCCCGACTGAGTCGATCGATGAGTGCTTTAGTGTCTTTTGCTGATTTCATAATGATTGTGATAAGGGGAAGGTTGACATGCATATACCCCCTAGGGTATATTACCACGCATGAGATTTTATACAAGTACACAGGTGAAGATGGTGGTTGCTCTTGTGACCGGGATTGCCGTCGTGCTCGGTGGTAGTCACTTTTTAGCAGCCAGCGAACCAGCGCAGCAGAACGACGTCATTGCAACAAGTGCTGTATCTAAAGTCTACCTCAGTACGAGCACGGTGCCAGTACGGGTGTCCGGAGTAGTCACCGCTGCTAACAGCGCGATCATCTATGCGCAGGCCGCGGGCGTGATCACCGAACTGCCGGCTCGCGAGGGGGCAAGGATTACGTCAGGCCAATTACTGGCCAGACAAGCGACTCCAGTGGCTGATGCACACGTGGCGCTTGCCACCGCTGAGCGTGAGCTCATGGTGACACAACAAACGCAAAGCCGAGAAGTGGCAGCCGGCCAAGCTTCCCAAGCAGAGACCCGTAGCTACTCTGCCGCAGAGATAGCTACCCTGCGAACCGTCGGAAATAGCAATCGAACTACTGAAGTTTCGAACAGTCTTTTAACTGCGGTGGAGCAAGGTTTTTTGAGTTCCATCGAAGCGGTGCAGTTCGTGAACGAAAATCGTCCGCTCTTTAGTGCTGAAGGGCTTGATCTGTACGACGAGGTGGTCGCGGATCTCTACGGACGGATTCCCAACTACTTTCTTGGTCCTGTCCTCAATGCGGAATCAACCAGCGAAAATATTCAACAGTTGATCAAGGAGATGCGAAATGCTTCAGCAGCTGACTCTGAGAAGCTTGTCCTTCTTGGTACACTCGCTACCGCACAGCTGAGCACACTGCACCAGCTGTTTACGACTGGTGAGTCAGATGTGTTTGACCGAGGGTCGACGTCTGTTGCTGATAGTGAGCGAGCGGAATATCTTACACAGCGACGCTCGGTCCTAGCGGCAGAGCAGTCGCTCCTTGGTGTACTCGCGCAGTTTCAGCAGGTGACGGACGAAGTGTTCGAAGACGGTGTCGGACAGCAAACAAATGTCTCAGTCACTGCCATTGATAGCGAATTGGCTGCTCTGCAGGCGCGATATGCTGCGCTGATCGCCACACAGTCTGAAGGAGTAGCACGTGCAGGAGAGAGGGTGGCCGTTGCCGAGCAATCGCTTGGGTCGGTACGGGCGCCCTTTATGGGGACAGTGGCAAAAATACTCGCTGATGTTGGTGAGTATGCTCTCCCTGGCACACCACTCCTGCGCTTGGTCGGTACTGGTGCGCGTGAACTTGAAGTATCTATCCCAGTCTCGATGCTTCCTTCAGTGCAAGTTGGTCAAGAATTTCGAATCAACGATCAGGCCGTCGGCTTTGTCGCTCGCGTGAGTGAGGTATCAGAAGGGGGAAGTGGCAAGGTGATCGTTGCTCTTACTGGTGAAACGTTACCTATCATTGGCACCAGTCTTTTCGGGGATCTCATGACAACTTTTGATTCCGTATTTGCCGTACCACGCTCCCATGTATTTTTTGATACGGACGGACCGTACATTACGTACGAAGAGGGCGGATCGTCTCGTGTCGCTGTGGTCTATGATACTGGTGCAGTGCTGTATGTGACTGTGTCGCAGATAAAAAATGCTCCGCTCCAAGCGGCTACGAGCATTACCCTATAAAATATGTCACTTGCAGATGTAAACATTGCCGGGCGGATCAGTCATTTCTTTGCGATCAATCGACCGTTGTCACTGCTCCTGCTTTTGGTGTCACTAGTGTTCGGGTTGGTGTCATTTTTCTTGACTCCCAAACAGTACAACCCAGAGATCACCAGGCCAGCGTTTGCTGTGTCGGTGCAGTATGAGGGCGCGACCACCGAGGCAGCGATCGACCGCGTCGTGTATGAACTGGTCGAAAAGGTAAACACGGTGCCTGGAGTGGATGAGGTCTATACCGAAGTGCGAGATGGCGCGAGTATCAACACGACCGTTATTTTTGAGGTGGGGTACGATGCGACCAAGGCGAAGATCGACCTCCTTTCACAGCTCGAACAACATAGCTACCTCGCCCGCGGCAACATCAAACCGCCACACATTATTGAAGTGAACCCCGAGACGGTCCCGGTGCTCCAGATCGCCTTTGGTTCAGACAAACTTTCTATTACCGACCTACGCGAGCAAGTGGTGGCACTTTCGCATGTCCTTGGTTCAGTACCGGAAGTGAGTGAGATACATGTGCATGGTGGTCACGAAACCGCCCTAGTGGTGGAGGTAGACCCAGATCTATTGGCAGCAAACCAGCTCCCACTCCATGCGCTCACGGATACACTTGCCACTGGTCAGGCGCGTCTGGTAACAGAAGGAGTACGCAGCGAGCCGTACACCATAGACATTGTCTTTGAGGGCCTGGCAACTACGCCTGAAGAGATCGGTAACCTGGTGATTGGAAACGGCGTGCGTGTGCGTGATGTAGCTCGCGTGTATGAAGGGGTAGGTGGTGAACGGTCGTATGTGTTCTATGAGGATGCAGAGAAGCGGGGAGAAGTGGTGATGCTCTCGGTAGCTAAGGTAGAAGGTTCGAGTGCGCCAAACGTGACCGAAGCATTTCTGACAGCGCTTGATAGCAGGCTCGCTGAACCAGCCTTTGCGGGACTGAGCTATGAAGTGGTGGGGAATGATGGGGTGACCGCTGAAGCAGAGATCTTTGGTCTGACTAAAAATCTTCTCACGTCGATCGCTATCGTGGCGGTGGTGCTGATCCTCTTTCTTTCCACGCGAGCCGCGCTTGTGGTGTTAGTAGCAATCCCGGTAACCTTCCTGGTGGTATTTGGCCTAGGGCTACTGTTTGATCAAACCATCAACCGCATCACGCTCTTTGCGCTCATTCTCTCACTCGGATTGTTGGTGGATTCGGCGATCGTTGCCACGGAGAACATCTACTCACACTTGAAGCGTTGGCACCACGAGCCAAACGAAAAGACCAAGGAGCGCGTCATCGCCACCGCGATCGATGAGGTAGGAGTCGGCCTCCTTCTTTCGACACTTACCTCAATCATTGTTTTTTTACCGCTTAATTTCATTACTGGCATGATGGGGCCGTACATGGGTCCGATTGCTTTCTTTGTGCCAGCGGCACTCATCGTTTCTTTTTTGGTGTCGATCGTGGTCACGCCGTTTGTTGCTAGTCACGTGCTCCATGTGGGCGATAAAACCAATCGGGTGACGGAAGCTTTTTCACAGGTCATGCAAAAGGTGACGGTAGCGTACACTAATCTGCTTAAGAAAATACTGTACAACTCAGTCCTACAGCGAAGTATCTTACGCGCTGCGCTCTTGGTATTTCTTGTGTCCCTTATTTTGCCCTTGACTGGTCTCGTGCATTTTCAGATGTTACCGCGCGCTGACCGGGACCAGTTCTATGTGTACCTAGACTTACCAGTGGGGACCGACCGAGAAGCGACTAGGGAAGTGGCAGAAACTGTGTCTGCAGTGCTCCTTGAAAATGAACAGGTAATTAGCACCCAGCAATTTGTCGCGACACCGCCAATCCTTGATTTCAATGGTATGTTCAAAGGAGCGCAGCTACGTGACGGGTCACATCAGGCCACTGTTCGGGTAAACCTCACGCCAACGGCCGAAAGAGGAGAGAGCTCTACCGCCATCGCTTCAGCCGCTCGGGCAGCCGTGGCACAAGCACTCCCTGAGATCGCTCCGGCAGTACGTTTCATGGAAGAACCACCAGGACCACCGGTGCGAGCAACCTTGGTGGCGAAAATTAGTGCTGATGATACAACGACGCAACGCGAAGCCGCTGCAACACTCACCACCTTTTTTGCCTCGATAGACGGAGTAGTTGATACGTACGTGAGTGATGAGGTGGCGGTCGGACGAGTCGAGTATGTTTTTGATCACGAGGCTGCGACGGCGCTTGGTGTGTCACCGCGTGAGGTGTCTGCTGTGCTCGGTATGTTGACTGGGACGAATGAGGTAACCGAATTACTTGGTGCTGACAATCAGGAATATACGCCAATTACTCTCGCGCTTCCGAGTGCGCTTACGGCAGACCCAAATTTTATCGATAGTGTGACAGTACAGAGCGAGCAAGGTGAAGTAGTACCGCTGCATTCAGTTCTGGCGGTCAATCATGAGATGCGACCATCAGCGGTGTATCTGGAAGATGTTGAAAAACTCTCTTATGTAACAGCAGAGGTTGAAGATCGGTCGATTGTCTACGTGGTTATTGAGATCATCCGACAACTGACTACAGGGAAACTTGCTGGCTATGAAGTAACAGACTGGAGTCTCTGGGGGATGGAGTTGATGAATGAGGCTGGGGAGAGTATCAAACTTGTCTGGGGTGGCGAATGGGAGATGACACTGGAGAACTTCCGTGACCTTGGCGTTGCGATGGGGATGGCGCTTCTTATGGTGTACGCGGTGTTGGTGGCGCAGTACAATAAGTTCAGTACCCCGGCATATATTTTGGTGACGGTACCGCTCGGCCTGGTGGGTATTTTGTGGGGCTTCTTTCTGCTCGATGTTGGGTTCAATACCTACCTCACGGCGACTGCCCTCATTGGCTTCATTGCCCTCATTGGTATCGTGGTCAATAATGCGATCATCTATCTGGAGTATGTCGAGCAGGCAGAGGCCACAGGCGCGAGTTACCGCGAGGCACTCATCCAGGCCGGAGAGGCGCGCCTGCGACCGATTCTCCTCACCTCGCTCACGACGGTGCTTGGCTCACTCACGATCGCGAGCGACCCTGTGTGGTCAGGTTTGGCGTGGGCGATCATCTTTGGACTCTCGCTTTCCACTGTCCTTACCCTTATAATCTACCCGACCCTCCTCGTTCGTTTTGGTGCGAGAGAAGAGATTTAATTCTAAAGTAAAATATGTTCACTCTTAAAACCACAGGACTCACTGAGTCAGTAACTCTAAAGAATCTTCCATCGATCCGTCAGGCATTTGTGGTAGCTGCCGGCATTATCGTCGCCAGTTACTTCCTGGAACACTTTGTGCATCCAGTGTTTGATTGGCTGCCACTCTTGGTCGCGGGTGGGCTCATGGTCGCCGGCCTCTCGGGTTTTTGTCCGATGGTGTACTTCTTGCAAAAATTGCAGGGCGATAAGAAATAGATTTCAACGATCCGTACAAAATAAAGCCACTGCTATGCAGTGGCTTTTATGTTCACTCAGGGTGAGAGTGTCCGAGGAGCTGGAAGCTGGTGATTGAGTTTTCCATTGAGAGTCCAAGGATCCGGATCGGAATGGTAACTGGCAATGCTTTCTCTCGTAATTGAAAAAACGATTGTCTTCCTCTTAGGATTCGGACACTTCGTTTTTGTATTATGGATAGGAATACCTGCTTATCGAGTTGGCCACCATGTATAGAGAGTATCTCTAATCCGTCAGTTTCAATCAATGACAGGTTGGGATATTCATCAATGCAGAAGGTGTCCGCATTGGGTAAGTAATGTAGCGTTGCATCCAACGGAAGAACAAGGTCAAGCTTTGCACTTTTTTCTTTCTCATGAACGTCTCCTTGTATTGAGTTGTGAGGAATACCAAGACCTGCCTCGGACATTTCTATGACAAAAGTAAATTTTCGTCAAACGGAGGGGTAAGCAAATGAAACTTTCCTGGTTTATAAAATTGTTGTAAATCGGTATAAACTAAATTGTGACCTTTGTCACGTGATACCATTCATAGTGACATGGAACAACGTACGTCCTGGCAATCGATCGATCAAATTGACTTTACGCCGAGAAAGCAAATGCACCCCTCGCCACATGATTGGCGAGACCACTTTATTTATTTTCTTTTGGTCGATCGGTTTGATGACAACAAATGGCGCATCCCGTACTGGGGCTCTCGAAAAAAGAGGCAGCAAGATATCCGAAAGGGGATCGGAGTGCACGGCGGTAACCTTAAGGGGGTGAAGAGTCGTCTAAAATATCTTAAATCGCTTGGTATCACGACCATTTGGCTTAGTCCAGTTTTTAAGAATCGGGTGGATCAGGGTGGGTCGCTCCACGGCTACGCGATACAAGATTTCTTAGAAGTTGATCCACACTTTGGTACTAAAAAAGACCTGTGTGACTTGGTTGATGCTGCCCACCGACTAGGTATGTATATTATCCTCGATATTGTCATCAATCACACGGCAGATAATTGGGCATATGAAGGAGACGCAAAACCACCCTTTTCGACTGACGGTACTCGCTACCCATTTGGTTTCTGGCGTTCCGAACACAATTCTAATGAGCTAGGTCCTGATGATGCGGTCTGGCCGGCCGAACTCCAAGACCCCGATTGCTATACCCGCAGGGGAGTGATCGATAATTGGAACAATGCGACGCAAGCCGTGCAGGGGGATTTTTTTAATCTCAAGGATCTCGATCTAAACTACTTACCTACGCTCAAAACACTGACAGCTATTTATAAATATTGGATCGTTGAAACCAACATCGATGGCTATCGAGTTGATACAGTAAAGCATGTCGATAACGAGCCGTCGGTTAAATTCTTTAACGCGATCAAGGAATTCACCGAGAGCATCGGAAAGCAAAACTTTTTGATCTTTGGAGAGATTGTTGACGGAGACGCGGTTATCGCCAAGTACGTCGGTAATCAAACAGTTAACAATGAACAAATTCAGGCGCTTGATGCTTCGCTCGATTTCCCGCTCTACTTTGTTCTTGATGAGGTTATCAAACGGAGGTTGAGCCCGGCTGCACTACGGAAGCGCTACGAAGTGATGCGTGACACGTACCAGCATAGTGATGGTAGTGACCTCTTGGTAACATTCATCGATAATCACGATCAGATGAGTCGACCGTATCATCGTTTTCTTTTTGATGCCGAAGATACGCGTCAGGCAATCCTCGGTGTGGGGTACCTGCTCACTACGCTTGGTATTCCTTCGATCTATTACGGAACAGAGCAGGGTTTCAACGGAGGAGGGGAAGCTGGTGCGCATCAAGACAACTTCATTCGTGAATGTATGTTCGGAGGACGGTGGGGAGCTTTTGGTACCCGACACTGGCACTTTTTCAATAAGCGGTACAGGCTGTACCGAGCGATCGCAGAGACTGCACAGGTTCGTGCCACCGAACCGACACTTCGCTATGGCCGGTTATATTTCCGAGAAATTTCTAAGGACGGGGTCAATTTTCACTATCCAGAACTGAACAGTGGTTTTCTTGCTTTCTCACGGATCCATGATGATACAGAGATAGTGATGGTCATGAATCTTCGTGCCGAGACGGACACCAACCACGTCATGTTAGATGGAGTCTTTTCGCCACCCGGTACCGCTTTGGTCGACTTGCTTGACAGTGGACGGACGTATCTTACGACCGAGGGAGTAAATAGCTCGGTGGTGCGGATCACGCTGGAGCCGTATGGAATGGTGATACTGAAGAAGGAAAAAAGAAAATAGGAGAAGTGGCTCAAAAACAAAAACAACGTGTAGGGCGTTGTTTCGTAAAGAGATTAGGTCTGGAACAGAAAGGTATCATCATAAAAAGTTATTGAACGCCTATCAGATAGACACTCTTTAACTAAGAATTCCTCGCCTGTATTGAGCAGTACATACAACCAGTCATAGGTGTTATGTTTCGCTTTCTTCACTACGTATCCCTTAGAGTTAGAATGAATATTACGTAGGTCGACTTCTCTGTTGGAGGAAAATTTAACTTGAACTCTGAAGAGCTTATCACCCACATCCACGACCAGATCATAGGGTGCAGATTCGGTGATAGGGAGGACTACATCGTAACCAAGTTTTGTGAAGGTGGCTATGCACTGAGTGGTCGCGATATCACCCTTTCGTTGGGTCGTTCTCATAACTTCTGTATTATAACACAAGGACGGTATGCAATACCGTCCTTGTGTTATTAAAAAACAGTGCGGAGGGAGAGGGATTCGAACCCTCGAAGAGCTTTCACCCTTAACAGTTTTCAAGACTGCCGCCTTCAACCACTCAGCCATCCCTCCGCACTGTTTTCTAAACAGCGTACGACTTTTCTTTTGTGCGTCCGATAATAACAGAAGAGACGTGAATTGTACACCGTTTCGACTTGTCTGTTGTGATACAATTTCACCAATGGAATCAACACCACGAAGCGTCGCTTGGGAGGCGCCTGAACATCATCATATCGAGAAGGGAAACGATTGGTTTTTTGCTCTCGCGATCATCATCGTTGCGCTCGTTATCGTTGCAATATTATTCAATAATGTTCTCTTTGCTTTACTTATCGGGCTCGCTGGCGGAGCATTGGCAGTGTCTGCTGCCAAGCGACCATCTATCATCCCATACTCGGTAAGTGTTCGTGGAGTTAAGATTGAAGACCAACTCTATCCATTTTCTGCCCTTGAAAGCTACCGAATTGATGAGGATGATCCACGGGGGCCGCAGCTACTCATTAAGTCTAGTCGGAAGATCATGCCGCTCATGGTATTACCAATTCCTCCAGACCACATCGATGAAATCGAATCTATTTTGAGAGAGAAATTAGAGGAAGAAGAACTTGAAGAGTCACTCTTTGTAAAGATACTGGAATTATTTGGTTTTTGATGTATTATGTGGCGCACTTACCAAGGTAAGTGCGAGAAAATAAAGTTTTCCTTTAATTTTCTACTCGCTCTCGTAGTTTAATGGATAAAATGCTGGTTTGCGGTACCAGCGCTCCAGGTTCGATTCCTGGCGAGAGCACAAAAGGCTGGCCCTGATGCATCTGCATCAGGGCCGTTGCCATATGTTGATCCTGCAAAAATTGAACTTAAAGCGTCGAAGTCGAGAGGCGGGTATATCACAGCACCTTAGTGATCACTCCACGGTACAATACTTCTATGTTTCAAGGTCTTCCATTAGCTGAGGTATCAGTGCGACAAGCACAATATGGTAAGAATGAGCTACCACAAACAAGATTTCGGTTTTTGCGATTGCTGGCTCGTCAGTTCAAAAGTATTTTTATAATACTGCTGCTACTCGCGGCGCTGGTTACGTTTTCGCTTGGTGAACCGTTTGACGCGAGTTTTATTTTACTCTTCGTATTTCTTGGAGTGTCGCTTAGTTTATTTCAAGAATATAAATCAAACGCTACTGCCGATAAGCTTCAATCGTACCTTGTTCGAACAATCACAGTACGACGAGAAGGGAAGGATGTTGAAGTGTTTGTCACCGAATTGGTACCAGGAGATATTCTAAAACTAGAATCAGGTGAGATCATTCCGGCAGATGCTGTGGTGCGTTTTGCTCAGGGATTCGAAGTCGACGAGACCACCTTTACGGGCGAGAGTGTTCCCGTGGCCAAGACATCTTCAGTAGAGGGGGTGGGGGTTGTTGAGTCACAGGTATTACAAGGGACGATCGTTGTGCGGGGTCTTGCGTATGCGGAAGTATTTGCAACGGGGGCAAAGACAAAGTTGGCTAAGATCGCTGAAGCTACCTCAACCATAGAAAGTGTTAGTGAAGTCACGAAAGGAGTTGATCGCATCAGTACATTCATACTGCGCACAACCCTGATCACGCTACTGTTTATTACTCTGGCCAATATTCTCATCGAAGGAGCGGCCGCAGATATTCCACACCTGCTCATTTTTGCGATCGCTTTGGCAATATCAGTCATTCCAGAGGCGTTGCCACTTGTTATGACTTTCTCGCTTTCGCATGGAGCGCTACGTCTTGCGAAGCGAAGCGTCATTGTGAAGCGGCTCGCCTCAGTGCAAGATCTAGGTTCGATCGAGCTTTTGTGTACGGATAAAACAGGCACGATTACCGAAAATAAGTTGGTATATCAAAATGACTACCTTGTTCCGGGCTGCCCGTGGCATCCGCTCGTGCTCTCACGACTTACCGCTCACGATCTCAACGAGAAACACCCAGAACCGTTTGATCAAGCAACCGATCAAGCTTTACGTTCCGAACAGCGCGCTATTGTGAGCGAGTACACGCTTACCGAAGAGGAGCCTTTTGATCCAGTGTTACGAAGTAATGGCGCCTATGTGCAGCACTCAAGCGGCACGGCATTACACATTCGTCGTGGGAGTCCGGAATATTTCATCGAGCAAGAGTTGATCGATCGAGCAATGGTTAGTGATTGGTTGCTGGGCGAAGAATCGCAAGGACGACGAGTCCTCGGAGTAGGCTATGACTCTGGAGAAGGAATGCGGTTCGGGGGGTTTATTTCATTTGCAGATGTGTTGAAAGACACAACTGAAAAGACGCTTCAGCAAGCGCGCGATCTAAACGTAGCAGTCACTATTATCACAGGAGATTCGCTCCGTGTGGCAGAGGCGATCGGGAGACAGGTCGGTTTGGTCTGTCGTGCGGAAGAGGTTATGGAAGCAGATGTTTTTTTTGCACTCCCTGAACGAGAGCAGAATAAACAAATTGGAGAGATCCGTGTTTTTGCGCGCACAACACCAGAGCAAAAACTTTCGCTCGTGCAGCTGCTTAAAGAAAGGTTCACCGTTGGCTTTTTGGGAGAGGGGATCAACGATGCAGCCGCACTCAAGGCTGCAAACGTCTCACTCGTGGTGCAGTCGGCCTCTGATGTAGCACGAGAAACGGCGGACATTATACTGCTCGAGTCTGACCTTCGAGTAATCATTGAAGGTATTCGTTTGGGTCGCGAAACACATGCTAATACGCTCAAATACATTCGATCCACCCTCATTTCTAATTTTGGTAATTTCTATTCGGTTGCCATTGCCTCGCTTTTCATCACGTTCTTGCCGATGCTGCCAAAGCAGCTCTTGCTTCTCAACCTCCTTTCCGATTTTCCGATGATGGCGATCGCTTTCGATCGAGTGAGTAAGGCCGAGATCGCTCAACCACAGAAGTATGATTTTCGCACTTTATATATAATCTTTATCACGCTCGGTCTGGTGAGTACCATCTTTGATTTTATGTGGTTCGGGCTCTTCTATCAGGAGGGGCCGGCGGTACTGCAGACCAACTGGTTTATTGGCAGCGTACTGACCGAGATACTCATACTGCTATCAATTCGCTCAATGTTGCCAATAGAAAAATCTGGCCGCCCAGCACCGATCATTCTATGGTTATCAGGTTTTGCAATTGTGACTACAATCCTCATTCCGGTGATTCCAGTTACGGCAGAATATTTTGAATTCACCACTCCGACCTGGTCTGATCTAGGATTGATCGTTCTGCTTGCCGGCATATATTTAGTGGTGACGGAAATAGTGAAAAGGCCACTAGTTCGTTTCTTAAAAAACCGAAATCCAGTGTAAGTATTGGTAGAAATCATTTCATGCTATGCTACGAACCATGAAACGATTAGGAATTGATTTTGGTTCAAAAAAGATTGGAATTTCGCTCACTGATGATGGAGGGCAAATGGCCTTTCCACATGCGGTAGTATCAAATGATGCAAAATTTTTTGCCTACCTAGAATCGTTGGTGAACGAGCGGGGAGTGAAAGAAATCGTCATTGGTCACTCGCTCAACAACCAAGGAGAACCAAACAAGATCCATGAAGCGGTCGAGGCGCTCATGCTTGATGTAACCCTGCATATCGGTGTGCCAGTACACCTTGAGCCAGAGCAGTATTCCAGTCGGCAGGCTGCCCAAACGCAGGGGAAGAACAGTCAGCTTGATGCCTCGGCGGCCGCACTAATTCTCGATAGCTATCTTACTAAATTAAAAAACAAATGATCTATGTCTATTTCTTACGAAGATTTTGCAAAGTTAGATATTCGCATTGGTACCATACTCGCTGTTGAGCTGGTCGAAGGAGCCGATCGACTTTTGAAGCTTTCGGTTGATCTTGGTGAGGAGCAGCCACGACAGATCATTTCAGGTATCCGTGAATCCTTTGCTGACCCTCAGGAGTTGGCTGGTAAGCAGTGTCCGTTTTTGATCAATCTAGAACCACGTACTATTCGTGGCTTTGAGAGTCAGGGGATGATTTTGGCTGGAGGAGAGGGTGATCTTTTTACCCTTCTTCATCCAGCGATAGTGGTACCACCTGGTACGCAAATACACTAACAGGTATGTCATTAGAAAAAGATATTGAGCACAAGATCGAAGAGGTGTTAGACGCCGACACGGTTACCAAAGCGACTGATGTCATTAAATCACGCTTTGGTCTCACTACACTTGGAGTCATCTCTTTCTTGGAGTCGGCATTACCAATTCCGCTTGTTACTGACCCATTCATGATTGCGGCAATTTTGGTCGATCGAACGCGTACTGCACGAATTGTTCTTATTACGACACTGACCTCAACCCTTGGAGGTATTGCTGCTTACTTTATGGCGATGTTTTTCTTCGATCTTCTCGTTACCTATTTACCACAGATAGCAGTTGAAGAATTCTACACACTGCTTAATGGAAATGGATCAAACACGCTTATTATTACGCTCTTGGGAGCGGTCACTCCCATTCCATACACGACCACAGCGTGGGTGGTGGGGGTACTCAAGGGAAGTCTTCTTATCTTCATACTTGGTTCTATAATTGGTCGTGGGTTTCGTTATGTGATCGTCGGATTCAGTACCTATTATTTTGGCTCGTTGGCATTTAAGTACGCCAGACAATACATTGGTATCATTTCAATGTTCTTGATTGCGGTCGCGGTCATTTATTTTTTACTCAACATGTGAGTTGCTGCCTCGAAAGGGGCGTAGTAACAGCGTATACTAGAGACACGTATGTCGGTCTTTTTACGCATAATGCCCACCCCAACATTTCTTACTATGCCAGCTGTTGGGGTCGATATTTCAGATACCTCCCTGAAGTACATCTCCTTTGATTCCTCCTGGTCAAAGAAAGAAAGAAAACTAAAACAATGGGGCGACATTACCATACCAAACGGTGTGGTAGAGCGAGGACAAGTTCAAGATAAAGGACAATTGGTGGCAGTCTTGAAAGAATTTAAGACTGAAACAAAAGCAGAGTTTGTACGGGTTTCTCTTCCTGAAGAGCGAGCGTATCTTTTTGAGACAGAGATCAAAAAAAACACACCCTTGAAGGAGGTGCGTGGTCTGCTGGAGTTTAAGCTGGAAGAAAATGTTCCGATCCCGTCACGGGATGTGCACTTCGATTACACGATTTTGCCGCAGTCTAGCGAAGGTCGCTCGGTGCAAGTTGCAGTCGCTGCCTACGCAAAGGAAACGATTCAACAATACTACGAGGCAAGTATTGAGGCTGGTTTACACCCGATCTCATTTGAGATCGAAGCTCAGGCGATGGCTAGAGCGGTCATTCCTCGAGATTTGGGTGGCGCGGTGATGCTTGTTGATTTCGGGAGAACTCGAACGGGAGTAGGTATCGCGTGTGGAGGTATCTTGCTTTACACTTCGACAATTGATACGGGAGGTGATTCTTTGTCACAAGCATTGCGAAAAGCAGTCGGTCAGGATATTTCTGAACGAGATCTGACGATGATCAAAAATACCCAAGGATTGATACGAGGAGTTGATTCTTCAGATGCTTACGAAGCGTTACTGGGGGCAGTCAGTGTCATTAAAGATGAGTTGGCCACTCGCATGCAGTATTGGCATTTGCGTAACGGAAATAGCGACGCTCGACGCATTAATTCAATTGTGCTCTGTGGTGGTAGTGCAAATTTGAAAGGGATTCCGTCATATTTGAGCGAAACACTTATGGTGCCTACTGTACGTGGCAATGTTTGGGAGAATGCTCTTTCGCTTGAGGAAACAATACCACCGATTGATCGTCAGCATTCGTTCGGCTATGCGACGGCGATTGGTCTAGCCTTAAGAGACGCATCGTAGCATATGATAAATCTTATCCCCCCAACAGCTAGAAGAGGAGTGCTTGTCGAGTATTGGATACGAGTAGTTTCGGTCTGGCTCATCCTGTGGTCAGTAGCACTCTTTGCTGCGACCAGCCTTCTATTGCCAGCCTATGTATTTGTAAATTCGCAAGTCAGAGTCTATCAAGAATCGGCCGAACTCGCGTCACAGAAAGTTGCTGATTACGAAGCTGTCTCGACGGCGCTAGTGCGGGCCAGTCAGCAAGCCAAAACTGTCATGGATGAGGCGAATAGGTTTCAAATTTCTGACTACGTTGAGCTACTCGAACAACTCCAAGGTGATGAGATACAGATTAACAGAATAGAACTCGGTCGAGCTGAGCAAGGGGTGTTACCAGCAGTTGTTGGGGGAATGGCAGATAATCGACAGGCGTTAGCATCGTTTCGAGACCGTCTATTGACTGATAAGCGCATCTCAGCGGTAGATCTGCCAATTTCAAATCTGGCTCAAGATAAAAACATTCCGTTCACGATCACGATCACATTGGCTAATCAGCAAGATACAGTATGAGTCAGAGTACAAAGAGAACTATTGGTATCGCAATCATCTTGTTCACGCTCGCCGTGTCAGTATTTGGCGTGATGGTGTATCAGGTCATGGCACGGGGCGAACGTTTGGTCGAACAGATCGCAACACTTGAGGAACAACAAGCCCAGGAAGCCTCATATTACCGCTTGCAGCGTATCGCGGAGGACAGTAAAGCGGATCGTGATCAAGTACAGTCATACTTTTTGCAAAAAGAAAGTGATAGTATTGATTTTCTTAACCACGTTGAATCTTTAGCTCCGGGTGCTGGTGTAGTTTTAGAGACTAATGAGTTGAAACTCTTAACTGAAGATGGTGGGGCGAACTGGATCCAAGCGACATTTTCTTTTTCTGGAAGTCGATTCAATGTACAAAACTTCATTCAAGCACTTGAGACCCTGCCGTACGTCGTGCAGCTAACAAATGTAAAAATGGAAGCACAGTCATCCATGCTCTGGCAAGCATCCGTTGTAATGCAAGTACAAGTATTAACGTATGATAAATAAAAATAGATTCTCGCAATTAGCAAAACGGATCACAAGAGCAGACCACGGCCTTAGTGATCCGCAACTGATTCACCCATCACGAGAATGGAAGACCGGTTTAGCAGTGGCCTTTGTTATGTTCGTAGCGAGTGCCATTTGGAGCATTCAGACATATATTACTTTTCGGGAGGTCTCAGCCCAAGAAATAAGCCCCGTTGGTGTAGATGTCGTTGTGTATCGAGAGTCATTAGTAGAAGCTGTCCTAACAATGTATGAGGAGCGACAACAAGCGCATGAGAAGTTTTTAAATAGTGTCCAAATGGAACAGCCAATTGTCCCAGAGGGGGAAGGGGAGAATGGATCAACGGAAGAGCCGCAAGCCAACAGCGACGATGAAACAGAAATCGTGCCAGACACTACCAGTCAACAGGAGGAAGAGGTTGCAAGAAAAGCCACTTCAACTGATGAAGTTTCGAGTGTAGAAGAATCTTCAACGCCATAAATCTCGGAAGGGGAGTGATAAAGGAGACCCCATCTTTCTGAAAGATGGGGTCAAGGCTCGAACGTCCTTCTTTTCGTGATGAGTGCTTGAAAAGACAAGGATTTAAATATTTGTGTAATGAGATAATTTATTCGCAAGAAGAATCAGCTATACCGTCACTGTTGGCATCAAATCTGTTGCCACTGAAGGGTATCTCAATAAATATTTCATCATCATAAGGAGAATCAATGACGCCATTAGGACCAGCAGATTTAATTACGTCTTTTCTATCACAAGGGCCTGGGTAGGTAGGTAGTGCAGGCTCTCCTTCGTTTGGGTCAAAAAGATAGGGGCTTCCCCAGGGGTCTCGTTCCAGGTTTTCAATACTTACTACGACTCCTTTGGTGGCAGCTTGAATACGTGAGGCTACGTCCATCCAGTTCACATAACAGGGGTCTGTCGATGGTATGTTGCGAAGATCTATGCCATAACAAGGGCCATCAGGCCAGTCATATTTCGGTTTGTCGGGCCCCCCGTATGGATCAGGTAAAATATCACGAATTCTCCTTCCTTTTTTCGCCTGAGCGATAACAGCCATAGAGGAAAATTCTTCCATTTCTACCAGGGCTTTTGTCACCAAAGCCTTTTCTTTAGCTGCGGCAAGCGACGCGAAAATAATACTTACCAGAAGCCCGATGATTGCGACCACAACCAATATTTCAAGAAGCGTGAATCCTGAATTTTTTTTAGTTATCATTTTTAACTTTTAGGGTACCTTTCACTTCACTTTCAGTTATACAGCGTCAACGGCTTTTTTGAGTTTCGTTTCTACTTCTTCAGCAATGCTCACGATAGTGCTGTTTTCAACTGCGCTCATGGCAGCGCTCGGAAGCATCACTGAAACGTGCACCTCGTCACCAGTCTGATAGACAATTACATTACATGGTAACAGAAGTCCAATTTCTTTTTCTGCTTCTAGTGCTTTATAGGCGAAAGTTGGATTGCAGGCACCGAGAATAGTGTAATTTTCATAGTCGAGATCAAGTTTTTTCTTCATCGTTGCTTTGACATCGATGGTGGTCAGTACTCCAAACCCTTCTGTACTGAGGGTTTCGGTAACTTTCGAGACAGCTTCCTCAAAAGGAAGGGCTACAATTTTGCTATACCTGTATTTCATATTAATTTGTCTCTCTTGTTACGAACCAGTTGTACACAAGTGCAAATGCATAGAGAATAATAAAGCTAATAATTGCTGCTTCAATTATACCGGCGATTATACCACCAAGAGAGAGGGAGGAGAACATGTGCCAACCCCCAATCATTGAAGCGGCTCCGGTGTAAAATCCAAGATTGCCAAGTATGCCAAGAAGTAGCATACAAGCTGCGGATACTATCGCCCCTGCGTACCCAAGAGCGAGTGAGTTGAGTGTTTTCATATAAAATATTTTGTTGGTTTAGTAAAAGTGGTATTGACCTTGATACCCCCTAGGGGTATCATACCAGTATATGAAAAAAGAAGTCAAGAAACGTGTCGTCCATCGTCTTAAGATCATTGAGGGGCAGGTACGCGGACTCCACAAAATGATTGATGATGAGGCGTACTGCCTTGATATCATCACCCAGTCTTCGGCAATACGGCATGCACTCGGTTCAATTGAAGATTTAATGCTTGAGAATCATCTGACTACCCACGTGAAGGAACAGATGCAATGTGGTGAGGATAAGAAGGCGGCTAAAGAGATTCTGGCAATTTACAAGCTCGCTAAGAAAAAATAAATAACATGAATAGACATTCAAACAATAACCATAGCGACCACCATGCTCACAAGCATCATAACCACAGTAAGTATAATAGTCATGGCATGGGTCACGGTTCGGCAGAAGTGTTTCTCCGACGTTTTTGGATGGTAACTTTTTTGCTCATTCCACTCGTTGGTACCAACGAGGCAGTTGCAGGATTTTTAGGGATACCAACCTTTGAACTTGGGAAATGGATATCTTTTGCTATTGCAACCGTTATTTTTGGTTTTGCATTTATCTTCTTTCAACACGCTCTTCATGAGATAAAGGCAAGAAAGTACGGCATGATGACATTGGTCTCACTTGCTGTCGGAGCAGGGTATCTATTCTCAGTTGTATCTACATTCATTCCTTCACTTCATGCAGAGTTTTATCTTGAAATATCAACCTTGATTTGGGTGCTCCTTTTTGGTCACTATCTTGAAGCACGCTCAGGGGCGGCTGCGGGAAATGCTTTGCAAGAAGTTGCCAAACTTTTACCAAAGCAGGCACACAGGTTAGTTAACGGTATAGAAGAAGATGTTGATGTTACTGAACTCAAAGAAAATGACCAGGTACTGGTAAAGCCAGGTGAGAAGATTCCAGCTGATGGCGTTATCCTTTCCGGTTCAGCTAATGTTGATGAGGCGCTTATCAGTGGTGAGTCCAAACCGATTCATAAAAGCAAAGGAGATCAAGTGGTAGCAGGTAGTATTTGTCTCGATGGTTCTTTAACCCTGAAACTTTCTCGTGTCG
This sequence comes from Candidatus Elulimicrobium sp., assembly GCA_022730015.1. Classification (GTDB taxonomy): domain Bacteria; phylum Patescibacteriota; class Minisyncoccia; order Phycocordibacterales; family UBA918; genus OLB19. Next base: position 45,898 of record DZBU01000002.1, read on the forward strand.
GTGAGTACTCCACTATCGGTCAGATTCAAAAATTGATTGCAGAAGCGCAACAGACAAAGCCAAATTCACAGCGTATTGCTGACAAAGCAGCGGGGATTCTCACTTTTGTGGCAGGAATCACCGCTCTTCTTACTATTCTTGTGTGGTCACTACTACTTGGTGAAACATTCACTTTCTCAATTACGCTAGCAATAACCGTCTTAGTCATTGCATGTCCACATGCCCTTGGCTTGGCGATTCCAACAGTCACCACCATTACCACCTCGCTTGCAGTTAAAAACGGTTTCTTTATCAAGAACCTTGCTAAGATAGAAGTCATCCGAAAAGCTGACTATGTAGTTTTCGATAAGACAGGCACACTTACAACTGGTGTGTTTGGGGTCACTGACGTTGTACCAATTGGCGACATCACTAAAGATAGTGTTCTTAAAGTGGCTGGCTCGCTTGAACAACATTCTTCTCATATCATCGGACAGTCGATTGTGGCGCACACAAAAAAAGAAAGAATTAGACTTGAAAGTATTTCTGAATTCAAGAACGTAGCCGGCAAGGGTATTAAAGCGGTACTTGATGGTGTAACGTACACAGTTGGAAATAAAGCAATTTTAGAGGAGGTGGGTATTGATACTACAGATTCAGAAAATGCCTATAATGAGCTTACGTCTAAAGGCAAGACCACCGTCTTTGTAGCTGACGAAACAAAAGTAATAGGACTCATTGGCCTCTCAGACACGATCAAAGAAGAATCGCTTAATGCCCTCAAGCAACTGCACGACATGGGCGTAAAGGTGGCGATGCTTACCGGCGATAATCAAGCGGTTGCACAATCAGTGGCTGCAGAACTCGACATCGATACCTACTTCGCTGAGGTGTTACCAGAGGATAAATACACGCACATTAAGTCACTACAGGAAGAGGGAAACGTGGTATTGATGGTCGGTGATGGTGTGAATGATGCGCCAGCACTGACACAAGCTGATGCAGGTATAGCGATTGGCGCAGGTACAGATGTGGCGGTTGAAGCTGGAGATGTGGTTCTTACGAAGAGCAATCCGGAAGATATTGTAAAGCTCATAAAGCTCTCAAAAAAAGTCTACTCCAAAATGATTCAAAATCTCGTCTGGGCACTTGGGTACAATATTGTTGCAATTCCAGCCGCCGCTGGAGCGTTCGCTTATTGGGGGTTCTTCCTACGACCTGAAATCGGAGCATTTGTGATGAGTTTATCAACCGTCATTGTGGTCGCAAATGCTATGTTACTTAAACGCATAGACTTAAGTTAAATTGAATAATAGTATACAATTACCATAAATATGATACGGAGACTCAGTATATTAGTATTTACGCTAATCTTTCTCGGAGCAATGTTCGGGGGTCTTTTCCATGTGACCATGGGTATGGATATGACCGGAAATATGTCTGGTTGTCCATTTATGACTCATGAAGAGGTTGTCTGTTCAATGAGTGTACTCGATCACATTGGATTGTGGCAATCAGCCTTTTCGGCAGTGGTCCCATCACTTACGTTGTTACTATCAGCATTAGTTGCTGCGGTACTTGTCCTTTCGGTTGCTCCAAATCTACTTCTCAAACAGAAATTTAGAGAACCACCACTACCCAGAGAATTATTGCATCGTACCTATTTATATTCCTACCGTCCACTACAGGAATTATTTTCTAGTGGCATTCTTCACCCAAAACTTTTCTAACGCATTTTAACCCAGTAGGCCACTTTTTGTGCCTGCTGTTTTTATTAGCGTAATGAAAAGTAATAATGAATCAAACAACAATATTTGTCATCGCTATCGGCATCCTTGCATTGGTTGGTGTGAGTTTCTACTTCACAAACAACGCAATGATGACTGGTGAAATAGATGAAATGCGGGAACACAATGATAGTCTTGCACCACATGAAATAAGTCCTGGTGATGTCGTAAAAAAAGTGCAAGCTGATGAAGATGTGGTGTTACTTGATGTACGAACTCTTGAAGAATACGAAGAAATACATCTCAAAGACGCGCTCCTTCTGCCGGTACAAGAACTGTCGCAGGAAACTCTTAACAGTATCGGACTTGGTGAAGGTGCGAAAAACAAAGAGATTGTTCTTTATTGCCGTAGTGGTGCCCGAAGCCAAACGGCATACAACGTCATGAAATCACTTGGCTATACGAATATCAAGAGTGTGGCTGGAGGCATGATTCATTGGCAAGAAGACCAGTATCCTCTAACAGAATCTGGTGCCTATACCGGACCGATGATGATGTCGGGAAGTGAAGAAAAAGCAACAAATGCGGAAGGACCAAAAGTAGCGATTGACCGCACCCTGCATGACTTCGGTGTAATTCCTCAGTATGGAGGAACGACTGAAACCACATTTACTGTTACAAATATGGGAGCTGAAACTCTAGAAATTGGCACACTGACAACTAGTTGCAGTTGTACATCAGCAACAATATCTGAGTCTTCGATCAAACCAGGAGAAAAAGCAACTCTTACCGTAGTTTTCGACCCAGATTTCCACGAGGAACCTCTAGTCGTATTTAAACGTACTGTCTTTATTCCAACCAATGACCCCAATAACCCTGAAGCGGAAGTGTCGGTACAGGTTGATATCCTTGAAGGAGAGTAATTACTAATGATAAATAATAGACTATGAACAAATACATTATCGGCACCGTCATACTTGCTGTTGTGCTAATTTTTGGAGCAAACTATTTTGGCAACATGGGTGAAACAACCAAGGCTATCACAAACGTCGCTTCTCCAATTGCTGTGTTAGAAAAACCATACGATTTTGGAGACATAGACATCTTTGCAGGAAAAGTGAGTACAACCTACACACTTAAAAACGAAGGAGCAGAAGCGGTGACGATTACCCAAGCAGCCACCAGCTGTATGTGTACCGAGGGAGAAATTGCTGGACTTACCTTTGGTATGCATGGCAGTGAGGTGAAGTCAGTCGTCATACCAGCTGGTGGCGAAGAAGCTGTTGCAGTAACATTTGACCCGCTCGCACATGGTCCAGAGGGTACCGGACCAATAACAAGAGAGTTAATGCTTAAAACAAATTCAAGTGAGACACCCGACATACGTCTGAAGTTTAGTGGCAATGTAATTAAGAACTAGATAAAAATGACTGAAAATATCCAAATTAAAACACCAAACAATTATCTTATTCCCTTGGCAATCGTGATTGCTGGTGGGCTGGTGGCAGGAGCTGTCTTCATGGGTAATGGAAGTGGGGGCAGTGGCACTGCAACAGGCCAGCAAGTGCAAGAAGAGCCAGTTGGCACAACCGACGCGGTGAGAGCCGTTACTAAAGATGACCATATCAAGGGGAGTATAGATGCCCCGGTTACTATTGTTGTGTATTCAGATTTTGAATGCCCGTTTTGTAAGCGGTTCCATGACACTATGAATGAAGTTATGAAAGAGGTTGATGACGGTCAGGTTGCGTGGGTCTTTAGACATTTTCCACTCGACCAATTACACCCAGTCAAAGCACGTGCTGTTGCGGTGGCCTCAGAGTGTGCAAGTGAACAAGGGGGTAATGAAAGCTTTTGGAAGTTTTCAGATCGGTATATGGAACTGACTCTGTCGAACAACAAAACGCCAATCGAAACAGTGATTCCGCAAATTGTACAAGAAATTGGTCTAAACGAATCAGCTTTTCAGACTTGTTTTGAGAGTGGAAAGTATGACCAACATATAGAAGACGATATAGAGAATGCTGTTGCGACTGGCGGACGAGGTACTCCGTGGAGTGTAGTCATAGCGCCAAATGGAAAAACCTTTCCGTTAAATGGGGCACAACCACTTGATGCAGTAAAACAACTTATAAGTCTCGCTGCGCAAGAAAAATAATTGGTATGTGGCAAGGGCAACTCGGTACAGTATTCGCTAACCCAGTGTATATATCCACTGCCATATTTATTGCGTGGGCCGTAGTCACCTTTGCTATCTTATTGCCAAATATTCAACTTATCGGTGTGGTGTTGTTTTCTGACACTGTGTCAGCTATAGAGAAAGTATATTTTCTTTTTAGCCTCTACGGTTCAATTGGTACTAACTTTACACTTGTATCAGCTTTGTCTGCAGTCGTCATAGCAGTACTTTTTGGCATCAATGTGACACTACTCCTATATTACATTCGAAGGGTTCGTGGTGCGGCAAGCAGCATAAGATCTACAGGTGTAGCAGGTATCAGCGGGCTTATAAGTGGAGTCCTCGGTCTTGGGTGTGCTGCTTGTGGGACATTTGTTCTCACTTCAGCGCTAGCTCTTGTTGGAGCAGCGGGCATAATTACGTATCTGCCATTCAAAGGTGTAGAGTTTGGATTTATAGGGATAGGTTTATTACTCTACTCAACTTACTCCATCATTCAAAAAATAAACAGCCCATTAGTGTGTCGTGTAGAATAATTAATGAATAACATATGAAATATATAGTAGGTCTAGGAGCATTGGCATTGTTGGTAATTGGAGGATTTTGGTATACCAATAATACTGAGAATAGCTACCATATGGACCCCGACGGAGCGATGTCGGGGATGATGCAGGGTGGCGGTAAGGAAAGTCTCATGGTACTTCCAGACAGAGCGTTAGAGAATGTTAAGCCAACAGAGGTCGTTGAATTGAAAGACGGAGAAACATTCGACCTTACGGCATCAATCGTACAACAAGAAGTTGGTAATCGGACAGTGAAGCGACTGGCATACAATGGTCAGATTCCTGGTCCAGTGTTGAAGGTGCAAAAGGGTGCAAAAGTGACCGTCAACTTTACCAACAACATAGATATGGAGACGTCACTACATTCACATGGTTTGCGTGGCGATTATCTGATGGATGGTGCAGTTCCAATTACTCCCGCAATTCCAGTTGGGGAGAGTTTCTCATATGAATTGGAGTTCCCTGATACAGGAGTGTACTGGTATCACCCGCACGTCCGTGAAGACTATCAGCAGGAACTCGGTCTTTATGGAAACATGATTGTTACTGAAGAGGGCTATTGGTCTATCGTCGATAAAGAGGACTATTTGATTCTCGATGACGTTCTCGAGGGAGGTGACTTTAAGAAAGAGGTTGTGACAAATACCTTGATGGGTCGTTTTGGAAACACGCTTCTAATCAATGACCAAGAAGACTACACCTTAAACGTCAACCAAGGTGAGATAACTCGATTGTTTCTCACGAACGTGGCCAATACACGAACGTTTGATGTCTCTTTCAGCGGAGCAAAGACAAAGCTCGTTGGGGGCGACAATGGACGGATTGAGAAAGAGGCTATGGTTGATGATGTAATTATTGGTACTTCAGAACGCTATGTAGTTGAAGTACTATATCCTGAAGCAGGCACATACCCGATTACTCATCGAGGTAAGAAGATTGGTATGGTGGTAGTTAAAAGTAGCACCGTGAATAAAAATGCGGAGTTTATAACTCTTCGTACAAATTCAGGCGACTATAGTAGTATCCGCTCAAACCAAAGTCAGTTACTTGCTAAGACACCAGATAAAAATCTGCGACTTGATATCGAAATGAAAGGCGTAATGGGTAACATGATGAATGATATGGGCGGTCAAGGTAACGACATGATGATGGGCGGGAGTAACGACGACATGATGCGAGAACACTGTCAAATGATGCCAGAAATGGCTGGTTGTGAACCGTATCTTGAGGGAGGAAACGAGGAATCTGAACATGGCGAAGATGGTATTGAATGGGAAGATGATATGGCCATGATGAATAACATGAGTACCGATGAAAACATCGAGTGGGTGATTGAAGATACAGACTCAGGAAAGAAGAACGACAAAATCGACTGGTCATTCACGACTGGTGACTTAGTGAAGGTTCGTATCTACAATGACGAAAATGGGCTGCATCCGATGCAACACCCAATCCACTTCCATGGACAGCGTTTTGTAGTTTTAGCGACAGACGGAAAAGTAAACGATAATTTACAATGGAAAGACACAGTGTTAATTCCAAAAGGTCAGACAATCGATGTGCTGGTCGACATGAGCAACCCAGGCACCTGGATGGCGCATTGTCATATAGCTGAACACTTACATTCAGGAATGATGTTTCAGTTTGAGGTCAAATAGTAAAATTGATCGCAAAACAATAAAACCACTCAGAATGAGTGGTTTTATTGTTTTGCTAGACTTACTAAGATTAGTGGGGTATTAACCCCTCTCAGTAGGTCTCTCTAGACTGTGCCCCCGCGAGGAATCGAACCTCGAATAACGGCTTAGAAGTCCGCAGTTATATCCATTTAACTACAGGGGCAAGGGAGGAATAATGTGGAAACTTGCTTACATATTAGTTCCGAACGCCGACTCTGGTATGTATTTTCATACAGGGGCAAGTAAGAAAGTAAAAAGAAAGTTTTTTTCTTTTTACTTTGAGGACAAATCACGCAAATTTTATTTGCTAGATAACCATAGCAGAAATTCCGCATTGAGAAAACTCCTCAGGTGTCATCGTTTTGATTCTTGGTCTGAGAGAGAAAAGAAAATCCTCGACCAAAAAATGTCGAGGATGAGAGTGGCTGATTCGACTGAAGTTCAATCGAAGAGACCTTTGACTTTTTGTGCAAAACTAGGGTTACTGGTTTTGCTCGTGTCAGCTTGGTTGGCAAGCTTGCTCTCCTTGAGGTCATCGACAATGGCTTTTGCTAATGCTTCTGCTACCTGTCGCTCAGTGGGGGTCTCTGGACTATTGGCTTTGCCGATGAGGGTGGCTGTCTGCCGATAAAGGACCTCACCTTTTTTTGAGACCATCGTCACCGCCGCTGATCCATAAATGATCTTGACGGTGAGTCCGCCTCTGGCAGTTTTACCTCCAGTATCGATCATCAAGAAAGCATCGTATCCACCTTGGCGGGCCATACTGGCCGCGCTTGCGGTACTGATAGGTGCCTTCTTAACGAGCTTTACATGACTGAAAAGTTCCTTCTCATTTTGTAAGTACTCATGAGAGTAGAGATTGTCAGTCATGATCGTTTTTATCGTGGGGAGGTCTGAGCTCAGTACACCACCACCTGGTTTTGCGAGTTCCACCTTCGCTCCACCGGGTAGAAACTGAGAACCCACGATAGCTGCAGGAATGAGTTGCGCCGCATATAGAGCTCCTATTGGTATTGCAGTGCAACCAGAAAGTTGTGTTGTACCGAAGGCAACCGCCGTCAGTACCACGATTGGGCCAGAGATTTTTTTAAAGAACGAATTGAAGTAATGCATGTTACTTCTCCTGTAAAATGAAGGGAAATGTCAGGCGGATGCCTGACCATCATTTAACAGGAGAAGAAACTTTTGTCAATATCAGTGGTTTATTTTGGTTTCAGGTCTATCCAGAAGCAAAGCGGTTTGCTCTCTCATCGCGCACAAATGAAAAACCCGCAAAGCGGGTTTTTCATTTGTGCGCGATGAGAGACTTGAACTCCCGACCTTCTCGGTGTAAACGAGCTGCTCTACCAACTGAGCTAATCGCGCATGTATTTATTCGCACTATCGTACCTAATTTTTGAGAAAAGACAAGCGTTATGTCTCGTTTGTAATCATTCGTACAGACTGTGCAGACAGGGTATACTGCAAGATCATGGTTGAAATTCACTGCATTATTAGTGGGAAAGTCCAGAGAGTGGCGTACCGAGCCTATCTTCAAGAAGCGGCGACCGAGTTACAGATTGTTGGGTATACAAAGAATGTACCTGACGGCACGGTTGAGGTGGTCGCACAAGGTGACCCAGATACACTTAAAGCGTTTGTCGAATATATGCATGAAGGGTCACTCATGTCTGTGGTTGAAGGTGTAGCGGTTGAATGGCGCAGCACGAGTAAAACTTTTCACGAATTCTCAGTGTTACATTAACAACTATGGAAACCACGACCATACACAGCATTGGTTTTATTATGGATGGTAATCGACGGTGGGCGAAAGCACACGGTCTACCAACACTTGTCGGACACAAGCAGGGGGGAGAGGTTTTTGTTAAGACTATGGAGTGGGTGCGCGATGCAGGAATACCACACGCCGTTTATTACGCTTTTTCGACCGAGAATTGGAACCGAAGTGAAGAAGAAGTTTCGTATCTCATGAACCTGTTTCGTGAATGGCTTATCAAGATCGAAAGTAAACTCAAGGACGATGATCGCTCTTTTAGGGTACGAGTGATCGGGAGACGAGAAGACTTTTCAACCGAGATCCAAGCTCAGATTGAAGAAATAGAAAACCTAAATAGCATAGCAACTGGAGCAGTGACTACTATCTGGGTCGCGCTTTCTTATGGTGGTAGGGCAGAAATCGTCACGGCAGTGAATCGGGCGATAGAGCAGGGAGAAACAGTAACGGAAAAAACTTTCGAGCAGCTCCTTTGGACAGCGGAGTTACCAGATCCTGATCTCATTGTACGGACTGGTGGAGAGAAGCGCCTTTCGAATTTTTTGACATGGCGCTCAGTCTATAGCGAGCTCTTATTTGTTGATACCTATTGGCCAGCTTTGACCAAAGATGATTTTATCGGCATACTCAAGGAATATGAATCTCGAGAAAGAAGAAAAGGTATTTAAGATCGAACCGGTCATTTTGTATGAAGACGCAGATGTGGTGGTGATCGATAAACCGTACGGTTGGCTGACGCACGCCGATGGCTATAACGAAGCGCCGACGGTGGTGGAGTGGCTGTGTCGCCATGTGCCAGAGGCGCGTGGTGTGGGCGAACCAGGGTACTCACCAAAAGGAGTATCGCTTGATCGTTCAGGGATAGTACATCGTCTGGACCGAGAGACTTCGGGGGTGCTCATTTTGGTGAAGAATCAATCTGCACACCAGATGCTTAAGCAGCAATTCAAAGATCATAAGGTATATAAAGAATACCGCGCTTTGGTGTATGGTCGACTCAACGACCGGTGGGGAACTATTAATCGACCGATTGGTCGTAGTGCAAAAGATCACCGACGCCGTTCTGCCGAACGTGGCGCTAAGGGTGTGCTTCGTGAGGCGATTACCGATTTTGAACGAATTGGGGTGGGTGAGTATCAAGCTGAGCCTTTTTCGTATGCAAAACTTATTCCGAAGACCGGCCGGACTCACCAGCTCCGAGCTCATTTGCGAGCGATCGATCGTCCAATTGTGGGCGATACATTGTACGCAGCTCACAAGCTCGAACAGTCAAATAACCTTGCTTTAGAACGCTTAGCGCTCCACGCACACATACTTGAACTTGAGTTGCCTAGTGGCCAAACAAAACGTTTTATTGCTCCAGTACCAGCTGATTTTGAGGAAGCGGCTGAACGCATTGCAGAGTAGGAAGGTTTGTGGTAGATTGTGGCACGTTTAAACGGCTCATTCGTTTAATTATTCAAGAAATTATTATGAAAGCAGCAATGGCAGGGGTGACAGTGTCACCAGTAAATATGGAGGAGCGTAAGGGCCTAGGCATTCGCCCGGGTGATACTGTGCGCGTTCACCAGAAAATTCAAGATAAAGGAAAGACTCGTATTCAGATCTTTGAAGGTTTGGTACTAGCTCGCAAGCATGGTGATGAACCAGGAGCAACTTTTACTGTTCGTAAAGTAGCGAGCGGTGTTGGAGTAGAAAAGATCTTCCCGCTTTACTCACCACTCATTGACAAGCTCGAGATCGTGAAGCGCGCTAAGGTGCGTCGCAGCAAGCTCTACTACATCCGCGAGAAGGTGAATCGTGAGATCAAGCGACAAATGCGCCGAATGAGCCTTGTCTCAATGGCAACTGAATCGGGAGCAGAGGCAGCAGTTCGTGAAGCTGCCGAAGCAGAAGCTGCTAAGAAGGCAGAAGAGGAGGCTGTAGCGGCAATCGCTGAAGCTCCAGTGGTTGAGGAAACGGCTGAGGTCGTTTCAGAGGAAACAGCAGCAACGGAAGTTGTTGCTGAAGAAAAAAAGGACTAGTTTTAAGACTAACAAAAAAGCGCGGCCTTCGGCCGCGCTTTTTTGTTAATTGTCACTCTCAGAACCGATCAAAAGTTTTCGAACCATCATACCCACCAGTCCAAGCATCATACCGAGGAGGATCATCGAAGTGAAACGGGCAAAAACGAGGGCGATAATTCCGCCCAGAGTTTCCGGCTGCGGATAGGGGAAGCCGCCAAGAATGCTCTTCAGCGCCCAGTACATCCCAGAAGGGATGCTACTTGCTTCGGCATGACTTTCAAAAATATAAAAGAGCGAACCGATCAGTAATAGCGCCAGAGTAAGCGTAATAAAATAGATTTCGAGGTTGATCTTGTATACAGACTGAACAGCCTTTTCCTTGTTCTTTGAGCGAGAAAACTTTGCTAAGCGCATCATGCGGAGGAGGCGGATGATGCGGATGGTACGGGCTGACTTGAGGAAGGTAAGATTGGCGAGTCCCAAGACCGAAGGGAGGATAGCAATCAAATCGATAATACCGAAAAAGCTAAAGGCATAGCGGAGGGGCTTTGGTGATACGTACAAGCGAGTGATGTATTCAGCCGAAAAGAGCACTACAGCCACCCATTCAACAGCGACAAAGAGTACATGGTAAGCTTGAAAAGAATCAACGGTTTCGATAGCTACCGCTGCTACAGACACCAAGGTCATGATAGCAAGTGCGGTATTTGCTCGAGCAAAGTATTTGTTGTGAGGGTTATCGAAAGGGTTTATAGCAGGTCGCCGTTGCTGTTTATTCTTGTGTTTTCTTTTCATAATGAAGATTGTTTTATTAAGTATACACGACCGTTGTTTCCTGATGGTTTAGAATCAAGATGCTTGAATTTGCCGCACACATGAGGCATAATGGCGCCACCTCACAGAGACGAGACACTTGCCCAGGTGGCGAAATTGGTAGACGCACTACCTTGAGGTGGTAGCGCCTTCACAGGCATGCTGGTTCAAATCCAGTCTTGGGCACAGAAGTACAGAAAGAGGCACGGCCGAAGGCTGTGCCTCTTTCTGTTATACTGCACTTATGGCAACAAAAACTGATATTTCATATGGGGTGATTCCAATCCGTCGTGTTGCAAATGGATGGGAAGTTTTTCTTATCCATCAATACAGCCGGATCGGAGATAATACCTACTGGGTCCTTCCGAAAGGCCATCCTGAAGTTTCAGAAACACCTCGTGAGACAGCCTTGCGTGAGCTAAAGGAAGAAACTGGACTGGTGCCAGCAACACTTATTGACTCTCCCAGGTTTGACCTCAGGTACTCGTTTGATTTCAGTGGTGATCGCATCGAGAAAACGGTGGTATTTTTTATTGGTGTTATTACAGAGTTTGAAATTACCCTCGATCCTGATGAAGTGAAGGAGGCTGGTTGGTATCCCCTGGAATTAGCCGCCACGAGACTTGATTACCAAGATACAAAAAGTCTATTTTTAAAAGCGAAAGATTTTATTGATCGAGAGCTCGCAGAGTAGTTCTTAAAAGGCTGGCAGCTTCGCTGCCGGCCTTTTAAGAACACCACCATTAGTTGGTGTAGATATTCAGACGAACTTTGTTGATGATATCATCAAGACTACTGTGAGCTTTAATGAGATAGTCTTCAATCACTCCGTCATGAGCATTAGCTATATTATTTACATCATCCATAGAAGTGAGCATGATCACTTTTGCATTTCTTCCCCAAGGGTCATTGCGTAACTTTTCCAAAAAAGTGTGCCCATCCATGATAGGCATTATGATATCGAGGAGAATGAGGTCTGGTTGTTCATCAAGCGCGAGTCGTAATCCAGCGGCCCCATTCTCAGCGGTAGAAACAACAAAGCCAGCTTGCTCAATCGCTTCGGCGATCGCTTCTCGAATATCTGGTTCATCTTCAACGATCAAGATTCTTTTTTCCATAGGTATGTTGTGTATTCGCTAAATAGTATCACGGGTTTTGGTTTTGCTCATATTGACTGTTTTGTCTCTTTCGAGCCTGTTACTATATAGCTATGATACCACTCAAACGATTTCGTCTCTTCCGCTCCCTAGAGAACCTAATGTTAGTGTTGGGTATTGTTTGGTCTGGCGGCGTGATATTTTTGTTTGCAAACAAGGAGCTCGGCCAGCAGGAAATCATTGCGGGAGTTGGCGTGTCATTTTTATTTTTTGCGGTACGTTGGTTTATTCAAAAGAAGATTGATGATTGGTTCATGGTGTCATTGTCGCAAAGTGGCTATGCACACGATGATACTTTCGCCGCGCTTTTTGAACGAAGCCCAGTAGCGTACTTGATCATTACTGGAGAGGGTACGATCATCGAAAGTAATCCGGCTGCTATAAAACTGTTGCAAACAGAGACCTCAACAATTACCCAAACTAATTTCTTTAGTTGTTTTTTGTCTTCAGAGAAGGTTGATCTGACTGTCCTGCGAGCTAAAGTGAAAGCCGGAGTTACGCTGACTGATATCGAAATTCCACTACAGACGACAAACGGTGAAAAGATCTGGGTGCTTTTTTCCTCATTCGCGTACCGAGGTTCGGGGCAGCGACTGGTAGCCCTTGTCGACATTACTGAACAAAAACATCTCGATACCGTTAAGTCAGAATTTGTCGCACTAGCAACTCATCAATTGCGCACCCCAATCGCCGCTATTAGGTGGAATGTGGAGTTATTGCAAAAGAGTCTCGCTGAGACCGCGACAGAATCACAGAGTAAATACTTCACTAAGATCGACCGAAACGTTATTCGTATGATCGCGTTGATCAACGATTTTTTGAGTGTTTCAAAGCTGGAAATGGGTACCTATGCTACTACTGAGGAAGTCGTTGATTTAAGTGATCTCTTTTCTACGGTTGTTGATGAATTCTCAGGTAAGATCACAGAAAAACAGATCATTTTGCAACGGTTTGAAAATCCACCACATGTCACGATTAGTACGGATCCTCGATTGCTCCATATCATCGTCAGTAACTTGGTTTCAAATGCTGTGAAGTATCTCAGCCCACAAGGTGAATTAGATCTGTCATACGTGACTCAAAACGAAACGGTCACTATTGTGGTTGCTGATAATGGTATTGGTATTCCGGAAGCAGAATTGAATAAGCTCTTCGACAAGTTTTATCGAGCGAGTAATGCGCAGTCTCATCAGACTGAGGGGACTGGTCTTGGGCTGTACATCGTTAAGCAATCAGTCGAACTGCTTGGCGGCCGTATAACAGTTGACTCGAAGGAAGACCAGGGGGCTCGTTTTACCGTGTCGCTTCCGATAAAAATGGTCGCAAACCAAAAAATCAGCTAAAATGTCGCTATGAATAATATTTCACTTGTTTGTGTGAAGCTTTTGCTATTTGTGTCGTTACTGACGCCGACTATGAGTATGGCTCAAACAACTGGAGCTAATGAAGCGGCCTATCGTAATTTACTCTTACAGCTTATTGCATCACTTCAACAACAGATCACGCTCTTGGAGATGCAGCTTGCAGAGCAGAATACAATCGCGCAGCCTGCGGTGAGTGAAACCGGAGGTTCATTGAGCCAGATCGTCGACATAGTCGCTACGTATCCGGTCACAAAAGTAGCAGATACGAGCGCTGTCCGTGATCGAGAGCAGCGAGCATATTTTGATCGAGTCTTTGCTCTTTTCCCTACGGTGTATGATCAACTGATCGGTCGAGTAGTGGTGTTTAGTGGAGAGACAAGCTCATTCGATGCTTTTGTGGAAACCGTACCACCGACCCATGAGAAATGGTTGTATGCAGTCAATGAAGATATTATCGATGAGCCACTGGCAAAATGGAATACCGAACTTATCGTTCATGAGCTCGCACATCTTGTTGCTTATGAGTCTGTATCAAACGCCGCGAAAAAAGAGTACACCTGTGAGGCGTACTTCTTGCGACACGGTTGCCCACCAGATGATTCTTTTTTGAGATTGTACGTCAGTAACTTTTGGGAGGCTACTGATCTCAGGCGAGCAGATCGTTTCATAGAAGCTGCTGATGATTATGAATCAGCCTATGCATACTACGATGATCACCAAACAGATTTCGTGAGTGACTATGCAGCTATCGGCCCCGAGGAAGATTTTGCTGAATCGTTCATGTATTTTATGTTCGACAAACCTGTTTCAGGACGAATTGCTCAGGAAAAAGTCGCTTTTTTTGGACAGTACAAAAAAATGATCGATATACAAAACGATATCAACCAGATGCAATAGGGGATGTACGTAAGGTATTTTTAAATGCCCGCACTCGTTGGTAGCTATCATCGATACGGGTAAGCGGGAGTGTGCCAGTGCCGACTGCTTCAAGGGTCTGTGTGATCGCGGGCAAAACCAGCTCTGGCTCGGCGGCAAAAAGAACAATATCGGCGCCGGCAGTGACTGCTTGCACGGCAGCGGCATCACTCGCGGTTGAGGTGATGACGGCGCGCATGATCATGTCGTCAGTAATAATGAGACCACTGTAACCAAGCTCATCTCGAAGATAGGAAGTGAGGAAAAAAGGTGAGAGAGTGGCTGGTTGCGGATCGATCTTGGGAAAGAGTACGTGGGCGGTCATGAGCGCAACCGGCGGATTATTTTTAATGATTTCAGCAAAAGGTGCTGTGAAGACATCTAGTTCCGCTTGCGTGATTGGCACTTGGGGGAGCTCGGTATGAGAATCTTCGGCAGTATCTGGGTGGCCAGGAAAATGCTTGATCACACCAGTTACTCCTGCCGTTGCCATTCCTTCAAGAAGCGCAGCAGCAAGGATGGCGCTTTGCTCCTTATCTACAAAAACCCGCTCGTACAAAAAGGATGTCGGATGAGTTGCGCTTTCAAGTACTGGTGCAAAATTCATATTGATACCGAGCTTCGCAAGTTCTGCCCCGCGAGCCTTTCCGACATGGTAGGCCATTGCAACATCAGTAATTTCTCGCTGGCTCGTGGTCGTAAAGGCTGGTCCACGCAGACGACTGACCGGACCACCTTCTTGGTCTATTGCAATGATAAGCGGGGTAGGAGAAACCGCTTGCCAGGCCCGAACCCATTCCTTGATTTCAGTTGGATCTTCCGGAACACTCATGATAACAACTCCGCCAAGGTGATGATCTTTGATGAGTGCCGTAGTACTGGCGACAGGAGTCTTTGCCCAGTGACCAACAATGAACAGTTGCCCAACCTTTTCAGATAGGGAGACTGTGGCGTATTGGTCTACTGGATCAGTTGCTTCAAATGAGCTGTCTGAAGTAACTGGTTCGTCTGGTTGAACCGAAAGGTGTGAATAAAGCAGGAAGCCACCCATCGTAAAAAGAAGGAATAAAACACTGAAAAGATATTTCTGCATGTTGCTACAGGGTATCGTAAAAGTTGTTTTTGTAAAACAGTACCGGCGCCAGGCCCCTTGGGGCCTGGCGCCGGTACGTCACACTAGGAAACCTAGCGTCGTATTTCAGTTAAGTCAACAATTGAAAGCTCGCCGCTTCCGGCATCAAGCCAACGAACAAATTGTGGGGTAAGTTTGAACATTACAAAGTCTTCCGCTCCTTCCACGTAGTATTTTGAAGGATTCTTTTGCTTGAACCAGGTATGCACGTTTTCTTGATCTGCTGGAGTTAGTTGTTCAACAGTTCCTCGAATATCGACCACCTTAAGTGGATCGAGCGCTTCTTCGATCACTGACAAAGAGACTGTCGGATGATCAAGGATGTGTTGATATTTAGAAAAGGCTTTGCGTGTACCAAAAAATACATTGAGCTCATCATCAATAACGTAGAGCATAAGTGACGTAGTGGGGAGAGAGTTCTGATCGAGAATAGCAAAGACCGCCTTGCGGTGATTATTTAAAAAATCAAGGATAGTCTGACGAAGTTGCGCTTGTTCCATAGAAAGAGCGATTACACGATAATGTATTAAGTATACCGCATGCTTTCTTTAAAAAACTTACCAATGGTGCGCTTCTTGTTTGAGGGAATGGTGTATTTGTCGAAGTGAATTCATCCAGGTAGTTTCGTGGTACGGGAACTCTTTTTCTTTGCAGAAATTTTTCACGATTACTTGGACGTTACGGTAATAAAAGCGCGACAGAGAAGGGAAGAGGTGGTGTTCGATCTGGTACTCAAGTCCGCCGAATATATATGAGACGACCGGGTTTGAAAAAAGATTTCTGGTCAGGGTAATCTGGTGCACCCAATTGTGAGTTTGATCGGGAGAAAGCATGTCTTCACCTTTGTGATTGGGAGCAAAGATCATTGCCATGTACGCCCCCATGACCAAGAAGACAGTTACGTTAAAGATACTAGCGACGAGTGATGGTAGTAGCCAAAAAGTAATACCAAACGTGAGTGTGAAGTGCATGAGGATGAGAATGATTTCAAATGCAGAGCGCCAGGTTATATCTCGAAGTAAAAAGCGCATGCTGTTGAGAATGTTATAAGGATAGACAAACCAAATACCGATCCAAAAAAGAATATGCTGGTGAGGAAAAATATATTTTTTATAAAACTGAGGCCGAGACGAGGCTTGTTCGGGCGAGAACACAAAAGGGATATCGACATCGGGGTCATGGCCGATGTGATTGGGGGAGCGATGATGAGCATTGTGCTTATAGAACCAACGGCCTTCACTTAGACCACAGCCCAGACCCCAGACAAGAACAGCAAAAAAATAATTGATTCGTTTTGAAACAAAGACACCGTGGTGTGAAAGATCGTGTCCCAATAGACCAAGCTGCACAGAAAAGAAAGCGGCCACGCAGGCATTGAGAAGCTGCACCCAAAGCGTATCGGTACTTGCCAGAACAACAAGAGAAAAAAGTAGTCCTAAAAGGGTTGTGAGAAAAATGAACAAGTGGGCTCTATAAGTACGTTTGAACAAACCTGCTGCCGCAACTCTTTCAAGTAGTTTTTCATACTCAGCCTGAGGGAGGTGATATTCGCTGCCACGTTTACTATTCATTGGTTTGTACAGTAACGTGTACCGTGTTTTTCAGCAAGACGACCGTAGACTTGGTGTAGTTCTTAAACTACGCCTCATATCCCGCGAGAGGGGTAATTTCAGTACAGCGGGAAGCGTGCTATGCTAAAAGCACAATAAGCTAGGCGGGAGAATCACCTAGTATCTAAGTCTATGAAACGTCGCTATAGTCAGAAACGAGAGCAGATATTACAAACCCTCAAAGAGTCATCGGGAGCGTTTTCAGTGGCACAAATTCACACAGTTCTCCCAGAAATCGACCAAACCACCATTTATCGTAATGTTGAACTCTTTGTGGCAGATGGGGTGGTTAAAAAGCTGAACCTCGGTGGTAAAGAAGCAACCTACGAGTATCATACACAGCCACACCACCACGCGGTGTGTGTCGAGTGTGAGCGAGTGATCCATTTCACTGCACCAGATGAACAGATCAAACAGTTGCTTGGGGTGAAAGATTTTCAGGTTGACGAGCTGGAAGTCACCGTGCGAGGAATATGTAATCATAAAAAATGAACCCTTTTTTCCGAAACGAAAACCAATACCAGTATTACAAAGACAACTCCGAGAGCGAACTTACACATTTTCATACTGATCACTCCAAGAATTGTTTTCAAGCGGTATTCTTAACCCTAAAGTTTCTTAGTACACTAGCTTCTAATTTATTCACTAACGAAAAATAAAATGAACAAAGAAACAATTTTAGTTGCAATCATTGCAGGTTTGATTGGTGGTATTGGTGGGTATTTTATAGCGAATGACTATAAGTCTTACGGGTTTTGTGGTAGTTATGGTGAACAAAACGAAGAGGAGATACTAATGGGCATGCACCGTATGCCCGATGGATCACTGATGGGAAACCCTGGTATGGGTGATATGGGTCAAATGGACCATATGATGAGCATGATGGTTTCGAGTGAACGTGAGTTTATCGAAGGCATGATTCCGCATCACCAAGAAGCGGTTGATACCGCTAAGGAAGTGATCACTCGTGGCGGTACAACTCCTGAGATAAAGACCTTGGTAGAAAACATCGTAGTAGCGCAGGAAAGAGAGATTGCCAGCATGAAGCAGTGGTATGAAGCATGGTATGGCACTCCTTACCAAGACAAAGGAACTTACCAGCCAATGATGCGTGAACTCGCTTCACTTTCTGGAGCGGAGCTTGATAAAGCATTCCTCGCCGACATGATCATGCATCACATGGGGGCGATCATGATGGCGCGGAGTGTGCAGTCATCCATCGAGCATGATGAGATGGCTGAATTAACACAAGCGATAGTGGCTACACAGTCAGCCGAGATCACACAGATGCGATCACTCTTGCAGTCGCTGTAATGTGGTGTAGGTAAAGACTGCTTACATGAAAAAGACCCCACAAAGGGGTCTTTTTCTGATGAGTAGCGTTGTGGCAAGTGTCAAATTATTTTTGGACTGGGGAATAATATGGATTATTTATATTTCCATTTCGTTTGCAAATACATCACATTGCAGGGATACTTTAATATATTCAGAATAGTTTGATTGATTTCAAAATTTTATTTAAGTAATACACTCAACATATGGCAACTACGAATATTTATCTAAATTTCAAAGACCAGACAGAAGCAGCGTTTGTATTTTATAAGTCGGTGTTCGGGGGAGAGTTTGAGAGGGGAGGTATCAGTCGCTTTGGTGATGTTCCGCCACAAGAAGGGGTGCCTACCTTATCTGAGGCAGATAAGAATCTGGTGATGCATGTGTCGCTACCAATTTTAGGTGGGGTGAAGTTGATGGGGACAGATGCACCGGAATCGATGGAATTTACAGTTACAAAAGGAAATAATGTACACATTAGTCTTCATCCTGATACGCGCGAGGACACCGACCGGCTCTTCGCGGCTTTGAGTGAAGGAGGTAAGGTTGAAATGCCGCTGCAAGAAATGTTTTGGGGTGATTACTTTGGTTCTTGTGTCGATAAGTTTGGGGTGCAGTGGATGTTTAATTGTGAGAGCAAAAGCTAATTTACTATGCAAAAAATAACCCCCAATCTTTGGTTCAAAGGTAACGCTGAAGAAGCTGTTAATTTTTACCTGTCGGTCTTTCCTGAAGCGAAAATCATAACCAATAGCTACTATCCAACAGAAGGACTGCTCGATTTTCAAGAGCCCTTTGCCGGCAAGGTATTAGCGATCTACTTTGAACTTTTGGGTCAAGAGTTTGTTGCGATCAATGCTGGTGATGAATTCACTTTCAATGAGGCCGTGTCATTTAATATCGCCTGCAAAGACCAAACTGAAATCGATTATTACTGGAACGCTCTCACGGCTGATGGTGGGGAAGAGAGTGTTTGTGGGTGGTGTAAAGACAAGTACGGTCTGTCGTGGCAGATAAACCCAGAAAATATTGAGGAGATAATGCTGCTACCTGGTGCTTGGGAGAAGTTGCTGCAAATGAAGAAGATCGACATACAGGCGTTGCAAAATAATTGATCATGGAGATACAAATAGTTGCAACTGGTGTCGTGCATAGAGTGCCAAAAGATCTTCGCGAGGTACTTATCGCCGCACCAAAAGTGCTGGAGCTGTGGAACGCGCTCACGCCGCTCGCGCGCAATGAGTGGATCTGCTACGTGACAATCGTAAAGAAAGCCGAAACGCGAAAAGAACACTTAGTTCGTCTGCAGGCAGATCTACTAAAAGGCAAAAAGCGTCCCTGTTGCTGGCCCGGCTGTCCGCATCGTCGACCAAATGCAGCAAAGTGGTTTCGTGATTAGAAAACCAAGAGGCTGCAATATTTTTTACTTTTCTTACTAATGCTAAGAAGAATCGCTGGCACTGGCTGTCCCTCGGGTGGAACCAGTTTGAGGAGATGTGTCTTGATTGGTTAAGTGAAGCAAGGGAGGTATTTAAACAATAAAGGCACCTTTGATATTATTTTTGGTGTGTAAAATTCCAATACTTACACCCGCAGCAGAGACCCGGTCGTACTCATAGTATTTCCCGCTTTTTCCTCCAGATTAGGAATGTTACCGATTGGGGTCAAGCCAATAATGTCCCCAAACTAAACTAACGTGCTGATAGTAATTTTTTCAGCTCATTCTTTTTCTCATCATTAAGTACAGCCTCAACTATGTCACGATATACTTCATGTTGGTAAAAATTTTCTTGGAGGGCTATTTTCATGAATTCATCAAAATCTACAGTAATCACTTCAATTTTTTCACTAGCCCCAAGCGATTGTTCAGATGATTTTTTTACACCCCGTGCCACAAAGACGTACACCGCCCATTCTATCCTACTGATTGGCTGGACTGCTTTCCATAAAATAAATTCATCTGCTTCGTAACCAGTTTCTTCGCGCAATTCGCGCTTAGCAGCGTCAAAAATGTCTTCTCCTGGTTTGACTCTTCCGCCAGCAGCACCAATAAACGGTTCTTTACTAGATTGCTCTTGTTTTGTTAAAACAATTTTTCCATCATCTAAAACTGCAAAGACAGTGACAGTATCTGACCTTTTTAATTTTTCGTAGGTTTTTTTACTACCATTAAACATTTCTTGTTCCCATTGGTACACATCGAACATGGCGCCTTTAAATACCAGCTGTGCGTTTTCGGGTAACGGCTGTTTTGATTTTGGTCGTTCAATATTCATAATTTACAAGTATATCAAGAAACGTCTTATATAGAGAGTCTAAAAATAAAATGTGATGAAGAAATGAGACAAATAATCTCAATGACATGTAAGTCAACCTCCAGACTGGTTGTTAGTATTTAAACTGCCTGGTAAGCTTTAAATACTCATGAATATGCTTGATATATATAAATTGACTAATCAAATTGAGTATCTCTATTCTCAAGATAGAAATGAAGAGGCAAGAGCTTTTCTGGATAATCTTCCTAAGTCTGTTGAAAGGTACCCTTTTCTTAAGACAACAATTCTAAGTATTATAACTAAACTAATACAACGAATATGGCAAAACAGGGCTACCGAATTTCAACTGAAATAAAAGAGGAATCATCAAAAAGATAAAGCACGAGGGTTTAAGCGTGATGGATGCTGCTAAACAATACGGTATCAGTGATAAAACCATCTATAACTGGCTCGGTACCAAAGCCCGCGGTACCGTGAGCATCCTCGAACACAACAAAGTGAAGAAAGAGAACGAACAGTTAAAACAGATTATCG
The DNA here is from genome assembly GCA_022730015.1 of Candidatus Elulimicrobium sp. Taxonomy (GTDB): domain Bacteria; phylum Patescibacteriota; class Minisyncoccia; order Phycocordibacterales; family UBA918; genus OLB19. Next base: position 66,941 of record DZBU01000002.1, read on the forward strand.
GTGACCTCACCATTAAAATGTCCATGGACGCTAAAAAAGGGCTCTCCAAGGTTTGGTAATTGGTTTCTCTAGAACGCATCAGTACTATCACCACAGACAACCAGCGAAGGATTGGACAACTAAACAGCTAATTGAAACAGTCCTCCGTGACCACCCCAGCTATGGCCATAAGCGGTTAGCTCTCCATCTCAACCTAAACAAGAAACGGATACTTAGAGTGATGCAGCTATTTGGTATCAAACCGTATCGCAGAGTTACTCCCAAACTGTATAAAAAGCCCAAAGACAGTGTTTTCCCGAATCTATTGATGATGGAGACACCGCTTGGTCCTGGTGATATCTATGCGAGCGATTTCACGTATCTAAAGTACCACGGACGATGGGTGTATGTGGCGACCGTACTTGATGTATTCACCAGGGAGATAGTGGGGGTGTCGGTATTAACCACGCACCATACACAGCTCGTATTAAACGCTCTTGGTTCGGCAGTGTTGCATCGACCACCACCTCGTGTCATTCACTCCGATCAAGGAAGTGAGTATACAAGTATGGACTATACCAACTTGGTGCAGTCTCTCAAGATCCAGCAGTCTATGAGTGCACCAGGCTGTCCGTGGGAGAATGGATATCAGGAGTCCTTTTATAAAGGATTCAAACTTGATCTCGGTGATCCGAATCGGTTTGATACTCTTGGTGAACTGGTAGCTGTTGTATACCAGACGATTAATTACTATAACCAGAAGCGGATTCATTCTGCTCTTAAACTACCGCCACGGTTGTTTAAAGAGCAACATGAGGTATCATTAATGGACTTAGAAAAGGTGTCTTAATTTTGGGGTACCTTCCACTAGCCCTCTCGAGCGCACTAAACAAACAGCTGAAACTATTTCTGTTAAGACAGG
>DZBU01000010.1:0-19809 GCA_022730015.1 Candidatus Elulimicrobium sp.
CGATGTCGGCTCATCTTATCCTGGGGCTGGAGCAGGTCCCAAGGGTTTGGCTGTTCGCCAATTAAAAAGATACGTGAGCTGGGTTTAGACCGTCGTGAGACAGGTTGGTCTCCTATCTACTGCAGGCGTCGATTCTTGAGGAGAGTTGTTCCTAGTACGAGAGGACCGGAATGAACGAACCTCTGGTCTATCGGCTGTCACGCCAGTGGCACCGCCGAGTAGCTATGTTCGGAATGGATAACCGCTGAAAGCATCTAAGCGGGAAGCCAACTCCAAGATAAGGAATCATTAAGTCCCCTGAGAGATGATCAGGTTGATAGGCACTAAGTGGAAGTACAGTAATGTATGTAGCTGAGGTGTACTAATTGGACGTAGCTTCCCATAGGGAACGCTGTATGTGGCTGTATAATTTGAGTCAGTGTACGTTACTAAAAGTTATGAATATGCGAATTTCGATTGCGTGAAATGGTTTCACGTGGGTGTAGCTCAGTTGGTAGAGCGCCAAGTAATCTTGCCGGAATAGATACCCGTGCGAGTCAAAGTCCTTGGAGGCCGTTGGTCCGAATCCAACCACCCCGACCAGTTCCCAGCCTGTCTGGGAACCATTTCACGCGAGCGAAACAACGATCAGAATTGAGTTTTTTAAGTTGGTGCTTTGGGGGAAGGGGTACACCCGTTCTCATTCCGAACACGGCAGTTAAGTCTTCTACCACCGATGGTACTCCGCAAGGGGAAGAGTAGGTAGGCGCCAACTTAAAGCATTTGATTCTCCTGAAAACGACCGCCTGTAATAGGCGGTCGTTTTCGTACTGCAAAACAGCGAGTTGGCGCCTACGGCGCTCAACTTATACCACAAGGGCACTTCCAAAATTATAGTCGAGTAAACTCTCCTTAATTTTTAGGTCGAGCATTTGATTCTCCTTAAAAAACACCGAAAGGTGTTTTTGTATTGAAAGATACCAATTTATAGGGTACACTCGCCGAGTTACGAAATGGTTCGTAACAGTTCTTTAGCGTACAGAGGAGAATTACATGAATAGAGACGAGATCAAAGCACCAAACTTTCGTGAAGATCCAGCACTATATGAAGATGACATCATTGACTATCTTCAGGTCTTGGAACGTTGCGACCAGGCGGCACTTTCTTCAGCGCGTAAGCCATCATTGTTTGATTATGATTTACATGACGACGATGACGACAGTAGTGAAGAGGTAAGGGAAGACTATTGGTCCCGACGGCTTCAATAGTAGTGCACAGACACGAAGTTGATTTGAGCTTTACAACTTTCATGTTCATCAGTTCGTGTCCCAACCCCTCATACCATATGAGGGGTTTTGTGTTTTAAAGAATTTCATTTTATTTTGATCGATGTTGCGTTACGGTTCTCCCTATCCATAACCTCTTCACTCAGGGAGTAGCGACTATGCGCGGGAGGGTTTGGCTGGGGCGCGCAAGGAGCGTACGATTCGAGGGGGAGTGGTTTATGGGTAGGCAGAGAGACATACGCTTAGAATATGTTGTATTGGCACCTTTTCGGTTCTTGGTCTTTTCCGATATACTTAAAAAATGCGAAACACCATCACTCATCCCGGAGCTGACGAACTAGTCTACGAGATACGTGAGATCGTTGAGGTAGCTAATCAGATAAAGGCGCTCGGGCAGTCGATTATTTGGGAGAATATCGGTGATCCGGTCGCTAAAGGAGAAACGATACCTAGTTGGATCAAGGAATATGTCGCCGAGGCACTCAAGGAAGATTCCACGTATGGTTACTCACCAACCAAGGGACTCTTGGCGACGCGTGAGTATATCGCGAAGGAGCGCAATCTTGAGGGAGGAATCCAGATTACCGCGGATGATATCCTTTTTTTCAACGGTCTTGGTGATGCGATCGCGAAGATCTACGAACATCTTCACCCCGCTGCGCGAGTCATTGGGCCAAACCCCGCTTATCCAACCCACTCTTCGGCCGAAGCCGCTCATGCCGACAGTCCGCACTACACGTACTCCCTTGACCCGCGAAGCGGCTGGCAACCAGATCTGGCTGAACTAGAGCGCAAAATAAAAGAGAATCCGCATATTGCTGGGATCCTCATCGTGAACCCTGATAACCCGACTGGCTTTGTGTACCCCCCGGAGATACTTAAAAAGATCGTAGCCATTGCGAAAGAGTATAAATTGTTCATTGTTTCGGACGAGATCTATTCCAACCTCGTGTACCAAGGAACGCCGTACTGCAAACTCGCAGCGGTCATTGGTGATGTGCCGGCTATCGCCATGCGCGGTATCTCGAAGGAATTCCCTTGGCCGGGTGGACGCTGTGGCTGGATCGAATTTTACAACCGCGACAAAGACGAAGATTTTGACCGCTACTGCAAGTCACTCATCGACGCCAAGATGCTTGAAGTGTGTTCGACCACGCTCCCGCAACGCCTTATTCCGACGGTCATGAGTGATGCCCGCTACTATCCATATCTCGCGGAGCGCAACAAACGGTATCAAGCACGAGCTGATGTTGCGGCGAAGATCCTTGCGGACGTGCCTGGGCTTATCGTGCACAAACCGCAAGGAGCGTTTTACATGACGGCTGTCTTTAAGGATGGTGTCCTCAAAGGAAATCAAACACTTCCTATCGCTAATGAAAAAGTTGACGAGTTAGTGAAAAAACTAGTTGCTACCGACATAAAACTCGACAAACAATTTGTATATTACCTCCTTGGCTCGACCGGACTTTGCGTGGTGCCGCTCATGGGTGGTTTCAACTCTACCTTTTATGGAGTTCGCATTACTCTTCTAGAGCCACACGAAGAGACTTTCGTTAAAAATGTCACCCTGTTGGCACAGTCTGTACGGACGTATCTCGAGTAGTGAACTGTACAAAAAGAAAGTAAGGTCAGGTGAAGAGAAAGGCGCGCTGGGTGCTATTGACGTACAACTTCATATGTTGTATTGTACCGCACGGGTAGATTCTTTTGAAGTACTTTTTATGAAGGAGACACTGTGAAATCTAAGTATGCCAGTATAGCGCCAGAATACCTGGAACGAGAGCAGGCAGAAGCGAGGGAAGCGGAAGCAAAGGCTCTAGCAGAGTATCAGCGAGTGAGAGAAGATCTCAAAACCCCTCAGGCAATCGTCTACGAACTGCTCGAGATCTACGAAACGGCACGCATTCATGTTTTTCGGTTGGAAAACATCACATCAGAACGTCTTGCGTTTGAGAAGGTTAGGGCGGAAGAGGCGGCTGTTATGGCCTATCGCAAGTTCATGGAAGCGAAGAGTGGGGAAGGTGACGAGTCAATATCTGATTCTTTCCTTAAATGGAGAAAGGCACTCGTCTTTGCGGTTGAGCTGGGAATCGTAGCTGACGCAAGCGAGTTCGTGTCACAAGCTGCCTTTATGCTTGATGCTGCGCTCACGGAAGCGCAGTGTACTAGCGATCCACAAAAAATGGCTGCGTGGCAAGAGTTGTACGGGGGTGTCATGAAGACATTCTCTCGACTTGGTGTCGGTGATACTCAAGTGAAGCTCGCGCTGATCTTTGGCGATCGTCGGCGTTCGCCAGTCAGTGGGTGACTCCCATTAACAAAACCACCACCCTAAAAAGTGGTGGTTTTTATTGTAGCAAATCTATTGACTATTTTGAATAAAGAGGTATAGTTTTCACATCTTGCTCATTTGCTAGTTCTCAATTGGAGTGGTCTACTCCAAACCCTTATTTATATAGTTAATTATTGGCTATGTCGCAACCTACGCGCCTGTTTTGGCTACTTGCCGTCCCGGTAATAGTAGCGCTTCCATTCTTTGCTTCTGCAGCAGAGACCCTAACAACTGCATCCGTCTTGACGGAGGATCTTCGTGTGTCTTCACAAGAAAAAGATGAAGTAGTACAAAGGCCGATCGTCGTTGCTACTACTGATATTCGTGATGCGCAGATCGTTGCTCAGCAGGGTAATGACATTACGCTTCTTTTCAGTCTCTACAACGCGCAAGGAGTACAGTCAGGTATCGTCTATGGTGTAGAGCTATACCAAGCGGGGCAAGTGGTTGATGTCGTTGCTTTTAACGATCGACCAGTCACTCTTGGTGCTGGTGAATCACTGCCGGTGTCGCTCACGTATCATGCTCCAGCATTTTTCTCAGGAGCATACGATGTTTGGGTGGTGGCAAAAACAGCTAGTGGCATGCCACTCTCACTTTTCAAAGTAGGAACGGTCTCACTACAGGGTAGCGCTAAGGGGGTCAATCTCACTGATTGTTCGGTGCAGGTTGCTGGGGAACAGTATTTGCTTACTTCTGGTGTTGATATCTCTCTTGAGGAAGTATTGGAGATCAGTTGCGTCGCCTTTAATCAATCAGGTCAACCAATCGATATTGGTCCACAATTTACGAGCTACGAACGTTCGCTCTACGGGCCACTGGTAGAGACTGAAATTACAAAAGTACAGCAGTTTACGTTGCTACCAGCAGTTGAAACAAACATTACTTTTGAAATTCCAAAAGCGGAGAAAGCACAAGCCTATGATGCCGTGCTCGAACTCATTGATAACACTGGAGTGATCGTCTCACCGAAGGTAGTTGCTCACTACGTGATCCAGGGAGAGAGCGCCACAGTACAGAACGTGGTTTTTGATAAGCCCTCATACGTGGCCGGTGATGTAGCTGATCTTTTGATTACCTGGTCATTGGCAGCAGATGCCTTCTCTGGTGCTCGTGGAGTTGGAACTGAACTTTCGTCACTTTCACTCAGTGTGGCGATAGCTGATAAGGCGGGCACTTTTTGTTCAAATCCAACGGTTGTCTCATTGCAAAACGGTAGTACGGTAACTCAGGCAAAAGTACCGATTGTCGGAAAGTGTGATGGTCCGCAACTTCTCCTTGGGATCTCAACAGAAAATGGTGCGCGCCTGGCAGCACAATCATACGAATATACCCCAGTGGTGGCGCAAGAAGAACTCAAGGCACCGACAGCGGCACCAACCGTCCTATTGGTCGTACTCGGGATCATCGTGGCTATTGCAGGGTTGGCAACCGTAGCGGTTAAACTTTTGACGTACGCGATCAAGACGAGAAAAATACCTGCTCCGGTCCAGCACTACGAGCCAACCATGGGTACCAAAGAACGGATGCCAGGAATAACACTCGGAGCCCTAGTTGTTTCCTTTGGTCTTGGTGCAGGAGTGTTTTTAAGCGCCGGTGTGGTACCAGCGGAAGCTCTTACACTCAATGTTGCTTCCGGTATGGATACTGTCACGTTCACTATTAATACCAACAAAGCGACATACGCAGTGGGAGAATCGGTACAGGTTTTTGGTGCTGCCTTTACTGCTGGCTGTGGTAATAGTATTGCTGCTGGAGGGCTTGAAGCGGAAGACGGTCAGGGTAGTATGCAGACGATCGGGACATTTAGTATCAGTCCCTACTCTGGTTTTGGTATGTTTGATCGAACGATCACAGGGTACCTGACGCCCGGCACCAAAAATATGCTCACTCGTGCGTATGTACAAACAGGGTCAGTGACCAATTCATCACTTGGCCACCTCCCGCTTACGGTGGTGTGTGAAAGCGGCACTGTCTGGAACGGCTCAAGCTGTGCGAGTACAAACCCACAACCAGTGGCGACAGTGTCTGGTAGCGATTGCAGTATTGCTGCCGGAGAAAGTACTTGTGTAGCAAGTATCAACTGGAATATTAGTAATGCTACTACTCCGAGTGTGCGTAACGTGACTAGCAATACTTTGTATAGCTATGAAACTAATGGTACCAATGAACTTCGTACCATTCAGCACGGAGTCAATGTGATCGCGGCGTATGATGACGCGACCACGCTCGAGGCAACAACAGTAACTGGAACTTGTGGACTTGGAAGCAGCTGGAATGGTTCTGTGTGTGAAGCAGATGCTTCGCCAACGGCAACAATCAGCGCTAGCTCATGTGAGATCCCGCTAGGAGCAAATAGTTGTGGAATAGTCCTAGATTGGAATATACAGTCAGCCACGGCACCCAATATCCATAATGATACGTTAGGTGTTTCATACGCGGCCGTTGCAGCAGGGACAAATGTGCCACAAACCATAGCGCATGGTTCGCACAACGTGCAGGCACGCGACGGTCTAGTGATGCTCGACGAGGCGATCGCTTCAGCGGTGTGTGAAAGCGGCACTGTCTGGAACGGCACTGCTTGTGCGGTGGTCACTGGTCTTGGTCTAACATTGACCGCAAACGATGATACGGTCACCACGACTATTCTCGAAGGCGAGTCAGTTACGCTCGAATGGAATACTACAGGAACGGTTGATGAATGTGTTGCCTCTGGTGATTGGAGTGGAACCAGGGTCAGCGGTGGAGATGAACTTATCCCGAATATTTCATCTGACCGCGTGTTTACTATGACCTGTACTGGTCCAGGGGGGACAGTATCAGATACCGTGTCAGTATTTACTGAGGCACCAGCCAACTTGATGCCAGCTGGACTCAGTCTCAATTCTTCATCTGCATTCAATGCTGCAACCGGAGTCTATGATTCCTTGTATGTACAGTACAGCGTTAGTAACAATGGTGGGGTAGATGTCGGTGCTTTCGGTAATCGCTTATCGCTCGATCGGGGAGCCGATGGTGTGTACGACGAATCGATTGAGTCTGTCACCAGTAGCGGCCTAATCGCCGGTGCAGACAGTCCACTTTTCCCAGTCTACTTGGCTTCTAATGTACCGTTTGGAACTCATCGGTTACGAATTATTACCGATGTGTACGATGTGATCTCTGAAGGAGACGAGGGCGATAATGAATTAGTTGTGACGCTCACTGTTCCTGTTCCTGATCCAGGGTTAGAATTCACTGCTGAGCCAGCGATCTTGCGAAGTGGACAATCCACGGTGTTGAGTTGGGACACAAATGTTACTTACCCAATGACTTGTCGAGTCCGTGGACCACAGGTGAATCATAACTTTAATCCGAGTGTTTCTGGCGCGGTCGGTACTATCGGTGCTGGGCCACTTACTGCAAAATCAGAATTTATGCTGCAGTGCACTGAGCCGTTAAGTAATACCACCTTCACGAAGACCGCTTGGGTAGAGGTGGTGCCAGCGATCCAGGAGATATAAAGCCTCTTCATGCTCGATACACAAAACCAGCCGTGACTACGGCTGGTTTTGTGTATACGGGTGGATAGAGTAAGTCTATGACTGGTACAATACAGAGCATGAGTACAAATATTCGTTGGTGGGCGGTTGGTCGCCGCATCCAGTACGGGCTCGGCTTCACTTCGGTGTGGGTATTGATCGGTGCCCTCGTGTTCTATTTAAATTTTTATCAACCGCCATCGTGTCTTGATACCATGATGAATGGTAAAGAGACGGGTGTCGACTGCGGTGGTTCATGTGTGCAGATTTGCGCAGCAGATGTTCTTCCGCCACAAATTGTCTGGACAAAGAGTTTTGAGGTGGTCGAAGGGCAATACAATGCTGTTGCATACATTGAAAATGCTAATCAGACGGCAGCGACACCAGAATTGGCGTATACGTTCCAACTTCTGAATAACGGACAAGTGGTGGCAGAGCGTTCGGGGACAACTATATTACCGCCGAACAGTGTGTATCCGATCTTTGAAGGGCGTATTTTCACCGCTGAAAAGGCAGTTGTGACTGATACGCGGATCATTCTTGAGCCAGCACAACTCTGGTTGCCAGCCTCGGTTGGTCGAGATCAATTTCGCTCGATCGACATCGCACTTACAGGTGCTGATGAAAAGCCACGACTCGATGTAGAGATCGAAAATACTGAACTTGTACCAGCTGAAAATATTGAGGTGGTGGCAACAATATTCAGTGAGGCGGGGGAACCAGTGACAGCGTCGCAAACGTTTATTGAAGATATTGGTCCGCGTAGTACCAAACAAATAATCTTCACTTGGCCAAATTCAATTGCCAAAACGGTAAAAAGCTGCGTCATTCCAACCGACGTTACCGTGGCGATCGATCTTTCTGGTAGTATGAACAACGATGGAGGTGAGCCGCCGCAGCCAGTAACGGCAGCGCTTGAGGCAGCTTCAGCCTTTGTAAATGATCTCAATGAGAATGACCGGGTGGCAGTGATCACGTTTGCGAGTCAGGCAGGTGTGGTGACCGAGCTTACCAATCTCCATGGTGCGGTTGCAAATGGTATCCGTGGCCTCACGATCGACCCTCTGGAAGAGACCGGGTATACCAATACTGTCGCGGCACTTCAAGTAGCATATGATGAATTGAACTCCAACCGGCACAACCTCGACGCCCGCCGGGTGCTCGTTATTTTAACTGACGGCCTTCCAACTGCGGCTGGTGATGCGGACGTCATCACCGCTGCGATCGAGCAAGCAAAAGTATTGAGTGAGAACGATATCGAGGTGTATGCGATTGGTCTTGGAGCTGGTGTCAATCAGCAGTTCATCACTGACATTGCGAGTGATGCAACGAATGCTTTCTTTGCTCCGACCATCGCTGACTTGGAAGGAATTTACGCTGAGATTACCTCCTCACTTTGTACTGCTGGACCAACCAAGATCGATGTAATCGCTAAAACAAAAGCCAATTTCGCCCCATTACGCTAGCCTCCACAAGTTTTTAAAAAAATGAAGTAGCGTACAATGCTGCTATGGAACAGTTGCGAACATTTTTTGGGGGATTTGATTTGGCGTTGTTTCTTGGTGTCATGGGTCTGACTTCAATGGGATTGGTGACTATGTACTCACACGTTGGTGACAACGGTTTCTTTGATCGTCAGCTCGTGTGGATCGGTATCGCGACGATTGCGCTGTTCTTAGCGATCGTGCCTGACTACCGGTTTTTACGAATGGGCAATACAGCTTTTTATCTATACTTAGGAATCGTGTTCCTCCTGATTCTGGTGTTGTTTGTGGGTGAAATAACTTTGGGGGCACAGAGTCGATTTAACTTGGGATTTTTCTCGTTTCAACCTTCAGACCCGGCCAAGTTGGTATTGATCATCGTGTTGGCTAAATACTTCGCTAAACGCCATGAACTGATCGGTGATTTTAAACACATCATCGTTTCTGGTATTTATGCGCTTGGTATCTTTGGTCTCGTGTTCATTCAGCCAGACTTTGGCTCGGCGATCATTCTTTTTTTTGTGTGGTTGGGGATGGTGCTCGTTTCTGGCATTAAGGTACGACACCTCCTGACGGTTTTTTTATTGGGTGCGATCACGTTTGGACTGATGTGGCAGTTTGTGTTCTTTGATTACCAAAAAGAACGTATTCTTACCTTTCTTGATCCGCTCTCTGATATTCAGGGAGCTGGATATAACGCGTATCAATCAACCGTGGCGATCGGTTCAGGAGAGCTATATGGAAAGGGGATTGGTTACGGCACACAATCAAAACTATTATTTTTGCCCGAGTATGAGACAGACTTCATCTTTGCGGCTTTTGCTGAAGAGTGGGGGTTGGTTGGGGTCACGATCTTGTTTGGGTTATTTGGATTAGTCGTTTGGCGTCTTCTCAAGCACGCGATTGATGCTGCAACCAATTTCGAACGATTATTTGCGTCTGGTGTTTGTATACTGTTTGTTGCTCACTTTTTTGTGCACATTGGTATGAATATCGGGCTGTTACCAGTGACGGGTACGACCGTGCCGTTTTTAAGTTACGGCGGTTCTCATTTGCTGACGGAATTTCTTGCGATCGGTATGGTGATGGGTATGCGCCGCTACGCCCCAGTTCGCTATCAAGCCTCGAGTGTACTTGAATCGTAAAGTGAGAAGGTTTCCTCACACATTCGTTCGATTGAAAACTCACGTTCGATCTTAACCTTATGAGCCGCGCCAAGGCGGCGGCGCATTCCCTGATCTCGAGTGAGCATTTCAAGGGTGGTGGCAAGCAGTTGTGTTGTTGGTTCGACCAATAATCCGGTCTCGCCAGTTTCAATGATGTCGCGATTGCCCGGAAGATCGCTCGCCACTACTGGTAGTTCAGCTAATCCAGCTTCAAGAATGACGTAGGGTAATCCCTCTTTGAGCGAAGGTAAAAGGAAGATATCAAAAGCGGTAAGATATTGTGCGGCATCAAGATACCCCACGAGATGCACGCGGTCTTTCAAGTGATGGTGGACGATGAGTCGTTCTAATGCTAGCCGTTCTTCGCCTTCACCGATGATGATGAGATGAGCATGCTTGGGGAGTGAGTTCATGGTAATGATCGCGGCGTGCCAATTTTTGTTTGGGTGGAGTTCACCAATGCCACCGATCCAGAGTGCGTGGGGAGCAAGCTGCGGCGCGAGCTTCGCTCGCGCCGCAGCTTGCTCCAGAAAATGTATTTTCCCGATACCATTTCTAATGAGTGAGACGCGGCTTTTAATGCCAGGCATTGCCTGTGCGCGGGCAAATGTTTCAGAAGAAATCATAATGCTGTGATGCGCTAGTCGAAGTGTCAACCAGGTTCCAATATAAATAAGAATACGCTGCCAGCGGGGACGCCAGATCTCGTCGACAGTGAGTCCATGGGAAGTAAAGACAATATGTTTTATGCCAGCTAGTCGTCCCGCCAGCGCACCAATACCACCAGCCTTTGAACTGGTCACGTGAAGTACGGTTGGCCTGTTTTTTCTCAAGAGCTTCCAAATTGCAAAGAAGGCCAGTAGGTCATCAAGTAGCGACATGTCACGCTGAAAGTGAGCAATGTAGTGAGTTTCAATATCTGCTTCGAGTAGTTTTGTGACCAGGTGGCCTGTGGGGGCACCGGCTTCGCCGGTGCCCCCACAGGCCACCGCCACCTTATAACCAGCCCGCGCGGCGTTTGTGGCTAATTCGAAGACATATTTTTGTGCACCACCGAAATTACTTTTTGTAATAAGGTAAAGGATTCTTGGCGCTTGGTTCATAGAATAAGAGTACCGCTTGTTCGTGTGACCGTCCAGAAAGATAACTAAAAAGGCAGTCTTTTCGTTGTATTAGTTGCGAATATTAGAAACTCGGGTAGGATTTGCAACTATATGGGAGAGCGGACACGGGAGCTGTCGATCTTGATTATCGGCGATATTATCATATTCAACCTTGCTTTGTGGTTAACGCTTTTGGTGCGCTATTTTGAGTGGCCAACCATCGAACGGCTAGCGCAACATGTCCCGCCATTTTTGATCATCACCACCATTTGGTTGGCCATATTTTTTATCCTCGGTCTGTATGATAAACATACTAATCTGCTTAAAAAACTGATGGTCAGTCGGATCTTGACGGCACAGATCATCAACGTGGTGGTCGCTGGTGTGACGTTCTTTATCATTCCATTTGGGATCACGCCGAAGACCAACTTGGTCATCTACTTGGTCATTTCGATTGCGCTTCTGACGCTGTGGCGTTTACAGATTGTGCCACTCTTGTCACCAAAACAGCGGCATAAAGCAATCCTTATCGCTGACGGCCCAGAAGCGATTGAGCTTGTTGATGAGATCAATAATAATGATCGGTATAACTACTACTTTGTGCGCATCATCGATGCGGAGATACTGCGTACAACGAGTGATTTTAAACAAAAGATCATCACGCTTATGGAGCGAGAAAAGATCGAACTAATTGTCGCTGATCCTCGTGGTGAAGAGATTCAATCTTTTTTACCAACACTGTTTGATCTTTCATTCCTGCACTTCGCATTCACTTTTCTTGATTTTAATCGATTGTATGAAGATACGTTTGATCGAGTGCCGGTTGGTATGTTGCGTTATGAGTGGTTCATTACCAATATTTCACAATCAAAAAGTGTTATCTACGATGGGGTAAAACGGGGGATCGATGTTGTCGGAGCACTGGTTCTACTAATCCCGACGGTATTTCTTTTTCCTTTCATTGCGCTTGCGGTCAGGCTGGAAGGTGGAGGGCCATTGTTCTATCATACAACTCGAGTTGGACAGTACAATCGACCGATCACGATCTATAAATTTCGTACAAAGAATGGTACTGACATTGGTCAGGCGGCACTTAAAAGCACGCTTGTTGATACCAGGGTCGGCACGCTCCTACGTAAGCTCCGTCTGGATGAATTGCCTCAACTCATAAACGTACTGCGCGGTGACCTGTCTTTTATTGGCCCTCGTCCAGAGATGCCAGCACTGGCTGAGGTGTATGCGCGTGAAGTTCCGTATTACAACACCCGACATTTTTTAAAACCCGGGCTTTCTGGTTGGGCCCAGATCAATAATTTTGATGTACCGCGTGGGGGTATTGACGTGGAACGCACCATCAAAAAACTATCGTACGATCTATATTATCTAGAGCGACGATCATTGATACTTGATGTGCACATTGCCCTAAAGACCATCGCGACCATCCTGATGCGCACTGGAACATAACTTTTTTTGTCTCTCCTTCAGATATTCACCCACGTTTGCTATACTGCCGAATCATGTTGGTAGACGGTAAAGCAATTGCGTTAGAAGTATTAGAGACCGTGAAGCAAGCGGTAATTTCGCTTGGTAAGACACCGCGCTTATCCGCCATTACCTGTGAGCCAAATTTTGAGACCAGGAAGTATTTAGAGATGAAACGAAACCGAGCTGCAGCCGTGGGTATCGTATTAAACGTAATTGAACTACCGGCTGATGTTACCTTGGAAACTGCCATTGCTCGTATCAAAGAAGTGATCGCTATTTCTGATGGGGTTGTTGTACAACTTCCTTTCCCGCCGCAGATCGATCGAACAGAACTTTTGCGTGCGGTGCCGGTTGTTCAGGATCCTGATGGCTTTCAGTATGGACAGACAGCTGGTGCATGTCTTTCTCCAGTGGTAGGAGCGATTGATGAGATAAGTAAAAAGTATGGGGTACTGTGGCAAGGGCAACAGGTCGTGGTGCTCGGCGAAGGATTGTTGGTCGGCAGGCCGGCCGCAACGTACGCACGAGAGAGGGGTGCAAAAGTTACTGTGCTCACAAAAGAAACCTATGACAGCACTTTGCTGCGGCCGGCCGACATCATCATCAGTGGCATCGGTCAGCCAAATTTTATCAAACCAGAATTCGTTAAAGAAGGAGTCGTAGTATTCGATGCGGGTACTTCTGAAGAGGGAGGTATCTTAGTAGGGGATGTCGATCCTGCGGTGGCAGAAAAAGCTGCTCTGTTTACACCAGTACCAGGCGGTATTGGTCCGATTACAATCGCGTACCTCCTGCGCAATCTCGTCAGCCTGATTGATAGTAAAAGTGAGTAAAGGCTGAAAGGAAGTAAAAGTAGAAAACACATTGAATCTTTGTGTAGGGTGTATAGATAGGTCTGGTGTGTTAGAATAGCCCACATTTACACTTCAATATGTCTACGATGAACCCCTCGACACAAACGTTTCTGCATTGGTTTAGAGCACTAGTAGTGGTCGCTATCATTAGTGGAGTTGGTTTTTTTGTGTATCAAAATACTACTGGAGAGAACGCAGAGCACCCATTCAAATTAGGACTAGATCTAGCTGGTGGTTCACACCTGGTATACGAAGCTGATGTAAGTGAGCTCGTGCCACAAGAGGTGCCGCAACTCATGAATGTTTTGCGTGATGTGATTGAACGGCGGGTGAATGCGTTTGGAGTTTCTGAGCCAGTTGTACAGGTTGAGCGAAGTAGTTTTGTGGCAGAAAGACAGTCGGAACGACTCGTAATTGAACTTCCTGGGGTGACTGATGTTGGTGAAGCAGTAGCAGAGATTGGTCGTACCCCGTTGCTTGAATTTAAACTTTATAGTGCAGAGCTAGAGCAGCAACAACAAGCACTGCAAAGCTTAGAATCACTCGCTGGATCGAGTTCAGCTGGTGCGGTGATCGGTGATGTGAGAGTGAACGGCGAATTGGTTAAGGAGACAGAATCAGCATTGCCGTTTGTTGACACTGGCCTAACTGGTCGATACTTGAAAACAGCCAGTCTAGAATTTGCTGGCTCACAGACTGGTCAATTGGCAAATGAACCATTGGTTTCAGTGAGTTTTAATGAAGAGGGAGCGCAACTTTTTGCTAAGATCACCCGCGAACATGTGGGGGAACAGTTAGGTATTTTCTTGGATGGAGAACTCCTTTCTGCACCGGTTATCAATGAGGCCATTATTGGCGGGACAGCGATTATTTCTGGTGACTTTACTCTCGAAGAGGCCCGGGCGCTGGCTGAAAATTTGAGTTTTGGTGCACTACCAATGCCAATTAACTTGGTCAGCACACAAACTATCGATGCAACCTTGGGTGCTGGAGTTGTCCAACAGAGTATGATGGCGGGATTACTCGGTTTTGTTCTCATTGCTAGTTTCATGATCCTTTGGTATCGCCTACCTGGACTGGTCGCTAGTTTAGCGTTGATTTCGTACCTACTGCTTTCGCTAGCAGTATTTCAGCTTATCCCAGTGACGCTCACTGCCGCTGGTCTTGCCGGATTGGTACTATCACTTGGTATTGCTGTTGATGCTAATGTTTTGGTGTTTGAACGACTTAAAGAAGAACTTCGCGCTGGAAAGGGAAGTCACGATGCGATCAAAGATGGATTTAGTCGGGCTTGGCTAGCGATCCGGGACAGTAACATCACCGGACTCATTTCAGCCGTCATCCTCTTTTGGTTTGGAACTTCGATGATCAAAGGATTCGCCTTGGTACTTGCGGTTGGTATCATCATTTCCATGATCTCAGCAATCACAATCACTCGCACACTGCTTCTCGTGTTACCAGATGTAAAGCGGGATGATCCGGGTATTTGGCCGTATCTATTGGGTACTGGATTAAGGAAAAAATAGTATGGACATCATTAAAAATAAAAAGATCTTCCTTATCATTGCAGCAGTTATTGTTCTCTCAGGGATGGCAATTGTAGCGATGTTTGGTCTAAAGCCGGGAATTGATTTTACTGGTGGTTCGCTCATGGAAGTTCGGTATAGCACCTTACCAGAACAAGCTGTTGTTGAAGAAGCGATGGCGGAGCTCGCTCTTGGTACCGCTTCGGTCCGTCACTCAGAGAGTGAAGCGGGAAATGGATACTTAGTGACTACTCGAGACCTCACGGATGAAGAACGAGCTTCTTTAGAAGCACGCCTCACTGCACTTGGTACTGAAGGAGAGCTTGTCCGCTTCACCTCGATCGGTCCAGTCATTGGTGAAGAACTAAAAGATAAGGCGGTGTGGGCAATCGGAGCAGTCCTTGGACTCATTATTATATATGTTGCATTTGCATTTGCGGGAGTGGGCGCACCAGTAAGTTCATGGGTGTATGGTTTCATGACCATTCTGGTGCTAGGGCACGACATTCTCGTCCCGGTAGCCTTCATGAGCCTGATGGGGCACTTTGTGGGAGCGGAGGTAGATGTATTGTTTGTGACGGTACTTCTTACCATCCTTGGATTCTCCGTCAATGATACGATCGTTATTTTTGATCGTATTCGAGAAAAGCTTAAACTCAATCGTACCGAGACCAAAAAAAATATCCCGGTCGTTGGTGGAAAAGACGAAATACAAATCACGTACCATCTTACAAGACCGTTTGATGAATTAGTTGGTGAGGCGATCGATGAAACAATAACCCGTTCTATCAATACGTCATTGACTGTACTCATCGCACTCATCGCACTTTATTTCATTGGTAGCTCAGTCACGCAGCTCTTCGCCCTCAGCTTGATGGTCGGTATCGTGGCTGGAGCGTACTCATCAATTTTTATTGCGAGTCCGCTACTGGTGTTGTACTTCGAAAAAAAAGTAAAACCGTCCCTCAATAAATAGTCAGGTATGATCGTTGGTCTCACTGGTTCATTTGGTGCTGGAAAAGGATGTATTGCGCACTATCTTGTAAATGAAAAGAGATTTGCTCATTTTTCAGCTCGTACATTCATCACCGAAGAACTTAAGCGTCGAGGATTACCGATCGATCGTGACAGCATGGCGAACGTGGCAAATGATCTACGAGCGACCCATGGACCGACTTACATTTTTGAACAGTTAGTGCAGATGGCAAAAAATCACGGCGGAGACGCTGTCATCGAGAGTATTCGAGCCGTTGCTGAAGCCCGCTATATCAAGGAGCAAGGGGGGGTGGTTCTGGGCATAGATGCTGAACCGCAGATCCGCTATGAACGAATTGTCAGGCGTGGTAGTGAGACTGATCGTGTGACCTACGAGGAATGGCGTGAGCAGGAGCTTCGAGAATCAAATCCAGACGATCCGACCAAGCAAGATATTTTTGGTGCCCTAAAGGAATCAGATTATATCATTGTAAATACGGGATCACTTGAACAATTAAAAGTGGAGGTGGATGCATTCATCACAAAATATCATGATTAATACTGTCGGCATCATCGGGTATGGGAATTTTGGGAAATTCCTCCACGAACTAGGACAGCGTTTCTTTCCGCAGATCGAGTTTCGTGTACATTCGCGACGATCTGAACCAGACGGGGAGACATTTTTTGATCTCAAGACAGCTGCTCAATCTGACATTGTTATTATCTCTGCCGGCATCGCTGAATATGAAGAACGTATGGTTGCAGTACTCGAGCACGCCTTTGCTGAGACTATTTTGATCGATGTCGCGACTGTGAAGAAGCACACTAGTGAACTCTGTCACAAGCATTGTGGTGGTAAAAAATTCATTTCAATCCACCCGATGTTTGGTCCCGAAAGCTACAAAAAATATCGTGGCGATGTCAGCGGTTTTCGGATCGTGGTGACTGATTATGCATTAAAAAACGATACCTACCAGATGCTCAAGGCTCAGTTCGCGGCGTTTGGATTTAACATTATTGAGATGTCAGCCGATGAACACGACAAGCGTCTGGCTGAGACATTATTTTTGACCCATTATATTGGCCGCTCAATTATTGAAGCGGGTTTTTCACGAACTGATATCGATACGCTTTCGTTTCAATTTTTGATGGACGCCGTAGAGAGCGTCAAAGATGATGAAGATCTGTTCGCCGATGTCTATCATTTTAATCCATACTGCAAGGCAGTCGCTGAACGTTTTCATAGTGCTCAGGAAAAGGTGTACCAGCGATTGCAATAGAAATATCGGAACCCTTAAGGGTTCCGTTTTTGTTAACTGATCTTCGTTCCGATGAAGTCTTTACCTTGTAGATAGTTAGTCAGTGCTTCGGGATGCTTACCATTGATGATGGCTACTTCAATGCCCTTGGCCTCCGCTTCTTTTGCGGCGACCGGGTCAAATGGAGAAGAGAGACCAGGGTCCCATTCGCTCGGGATAAGGGCACGAAAATCCGCCCAGGAGATGTCCTCGATCTTCTGTGCGGCTGGATTAGTGCGCGGGTCGGCCGTGTAGACGTAGTCGATATTAGAAAGATTAATGACCTTCTTAGCACCAACTCGTTCTGCAATCTGGATTGCGCGAAGATCGGTCGAACTACCTGGTCGATACCCAGAAGCGATTACCACTTGTTCATTGCTCGGTACGTCAAGAATATCATCGGGATTGGTGATCATGACTTTGTGGGCAGAATCACGAAAGATTGTACGTAGCAGGTGTCCATTCAGTCTCGTGGCGTGAATTCCCATCCAGTCGAGGTCATCGGTGGTTAGGTCAGTTACGGCGGCGGCGGCTTCCTGATAATTACGGGCGGTGCGGCCGCCGCCAGCAATAATAATAAATCGCCGTCCGGCGGCGATCTCTACATCAACAAAGTTTTTAAAGGCGCTGAGAAATGCGGTATCAATCTCACCGGGTACAATAAGTGAACCTCCCACCGACATCACAATCGTTTCTTTTGTATCCATAGTGTTAAGCATTGTACGATAGACGTCTTGATCTGCAAAATGTTATGCTTGCTAATAAAACTTTATTATAAAAATACCTTTATGAATCCTGAATTGATTGCGGCAGTACGGGAGCGAATTGCCCTCGGGCACACAGATGAGATGATCAAAGAAGAGTTGATTCAGACTGGATACACCGCTGATGTTGTAGAAGCTGTTTTGACCGAGGCATACACCGCAACGGTTGCGAGTGTCGTACCAGTAGACAAGAGGGAATTAGTAGGTGCTGGTGAACTATTTCAACTCGGCTGGAGCTTTGCGCAAAAATATGCTGTTTTAGGAATATTGCTCGCCATACCATTTTCAATCGTTGAGATCAGCAGACACTTAGCACTGATCTCTGGGAGTCTTGAAACATCTCGTATGTTGAGCATGGTCGGGGTTCTCACTATTATTGCTTTTGTCACGCAACTGTTTTTGGTTACGACAACATTTCGAGTTGTAGCCGAGGATAATGGATCACAAAAAGTGTTAGTAGCAGCTGCCTGGCAGTGGGCGAAGGGCCGAGTGCTTGGTCTATTTTGGATCTCATTGCTAACGGTGTTCGTTGTTTGGGGAGGATTACTTTTGTTTATTATCCCTGGCCTTATCATGTTGCTCTCAGTGTATTTTGCTCAGTATGTGTATGTAGTAGAGGGACAAACCGGAATGAATGCCTTGCTGCGCAGTCGTGAATTGGTGAAAGGTCAATGGTGGGTCATTGCTCGTCGCCTGAGTGTCATCGGATTTATCTTTTTTGCCATCATGCTGGGCGTGGGTATTTTGGCTGGAATTGTAACAAGTCTCGTTGGTGAAACTGGTTTAGAGAGCGTGCTTTGGTCAGTCGTTCTCGTTCTTGGAGAACAGTTGCTGAGTGGCTTTATGACGTTGATCCTTCTAAAGATCGGTATGGAACTATATCGAAGCTTAGCAAGTGGAAAGCCTGCAACCGTGGCTATTTCTGGCGCAGGGAAGGGGACGTATGTGGCCTTAGGTTTGCTTGGTCTGCTTTTCCCGATCATTATTCTCGGATATTTTTCGACGATCGCGTCACTGAGTTCTTTTGGAACAGAAACAGTAGACTTTCTGTCAGATGAAGAGGCAAAAGTGCGGGCAATTAAACTTCGAAACATAGCTGATTTTGAGTAAAGGAAGGTACTTTACGCTTCGATTGAAAGCGAACAGACGAGTGAAAATTAAATGGTCTGGCTTGACAAAATCCTTAAATGTGATAGGTTTTTAGCGTCATCGCGACGTGCCGGATAGGTGGTTAAAATCCCCTAAAGGATTGATCCACTGACTCTGTCTCACGTTCGTGAGACAGAAGCACCGGCTTTTCCGGTATTGTTCCTTTATAGGAGGTGTATTATGAAAAAGCTTCACTTGGTCCTCAGTGCGGCCGTGCTCGCACTCGCAGCAACTTCCGCCTCGGCGGAATGTATGGAGGGGGGATCGTGTTTTGATTCCTTCCAGAAGATCAGCATTGGTGGTTCCGCCAATTTCGGCGGCTTTGGCGCTGGTATGTTCACTGGCGAAGAAGGTGGTGTTTTGGTCGAGAAGGTCGGCTACGGCGCAACCGACTTGACCTTGAACGTGGGGGGTGACCTCTGCGGCGCTGATTGCCAATCTGGTAGCTTCAACTTCACCGCCAAGGCGGGCGAAATGCTCTCTGTCATGGCCGGTGCCACGGGCACTGTGCCTGGCGAAACTGTTTCGGCCATCAACGAAGGGGGGGTGTTTAGCAATGCCACCTTCGAATTTGGCAAGGTGAATATCGCGCCGGCCCAATAAGTTCTTATTGTCCTGATGTAGTCCGAGCTTCGCTCGGACTACCATTCCCAAGACCCTACACCTGTAGGGTCTTTTTTTAAATGAGCAAATACCTGAAGGGTATATTGCGAATTTACGCCAGTAAATTGCGCCTTTCCAAGCGCAATTTATCGGCGGTGACGATAATGAACTATTATTATCGTCTGTAGATGTGACGGTAGCGAGCTGCAAAGGGATTCTTTTGGGAATAATTGCGCCTTTCCAAGCGCAATTTATCGGCGGTGACGATAATGAACTATTATTA
>DZBU01000010.1:19909-24391 GCA_022730015.1 Candidatus Elulimicrobium sp.
AAGGGATTCTTTTGGGAATAATTGCGCCTTTCCAAGCGCAATTTATCGGCGGTGAAGAGTAGGAACATCACAAAGGTACAAATAATCATAAATAAAGAAAACCACTTGATTTTTATATAAAAGTATGATATAAGTATGGCCACGGATTATACCTTGACACGTTCTCACGAATGTTGTCTTGGTAGGGAGTCCTAGGTCTTTGTCAATTTCTGAAAAGGAGTAATACAATGAAACTTCCGCGCTTGTGGGCGCAAATCCAGACGCTTGTTGTCACCTCGGTGGCAATGCTCGTCTTCGGATTGTCTGCGGCTTATCCCGCAGGCGCTCAAGACCTTCCCACCTCAACAGAACCCGCTACGGGTAATTGGACGAAGATGCAACCCAGCTCATTTGCGGGGACCATCAAGTCTGCCTACGAGCAGTGTCAGCGCAATGCTGATCACGACGAGACGGATATTCTGACCAGGCAAACTTGTCAGGAGTTCCGCGACTTTCTGGAGCACGGTCTTTGTGAGGTTGTCAGGGTGCCTGATGGTATCGTGCATGACTTCATGAATGGCCGCACTAATGGCAAGTCGAAGATCACTCGAAACGTTAAGAAGCAGATCGGTCGTAACGATCGAGCGTTTCTCTGTGATCTTGGTAACGGCGTGTATGGATACTGGTATACCGGAATTCGGAATCAGTCCTGCAATAACGTTGCCTTCTCGTTTGTGAAACGACCAGCTCCACCGCCGGTCATTTTGCCTCCGCCAGTTGTGACACCTCCACCGCCACCACCGAAACGGGTGATGGTCGTTGAAGAAAAGTGTCGCTTTGTGAAGCGGGAAACGGTGCAGTTGCCGAACACACTCACGCACGTCAGTGATTTTGAGTGGTGTGGCTGCTACGTTCCAGGCTTTACCGGCATGCAACAAGGTGGCAAGCAAACCAGTAGCGTTCTGAAATGTGATTAACTTTTTTGGAGGAAACACTCATGAAAACGATTGTCAGTTTGATGGCTTTTACAAGCCTGCTGTTGTTGGGTGGTTGTGCGGGGACTCTGAAAGAGCTCCCGGACGGCCGATTTCTCTCTGCTGTTACCGCTGGCGATACGCTTGACCGGTCTGCGACCTACGTGCAGATCCTGGAAAAAGCAGGTGTCGATGAAAAAGGTAAACCTGTCTTGAAACAAGTTGCAGGTGATCTCACTGTCGGACCGACCGTGGCCGGTGATACTGTCAAAGGCGTCACGCAAGGCCTCGGTGTCGCTGCTGTGCAACACAATGCAGCAATTCGCACGGCCAAGATCAAGACGAAAGCCTTGACTTGTCCGGACGGAACCACTGCTTGTCATAGCACGGTGATCGCTGTGCAAGGTGCACAAGCAGCGGCAGGTTCAACTGCAGTATCGGAGTCGATAACGACTTTTGATGCTGTCTTTGGCACTTGTCCGACTGGTGGGTGCATTGCAGTGCCCATGGAGTAAGTAATAACCCGACGGCAGCGTAGCTGCCGTCGGTGTCCAATCTCTCACAGAAGGAGTTACACATGTTCAAGTTGTCGAAAATTTCCTCTTTGGTTGTTGCTGTCCTCCTTCTGTTGGTGGGCGGCGTTCAGGCTGCTGAAACGCGGATCTGGCAAGGGGCAGCCAGCCAAGGTTTCCAAAGCTTTTACCAAGCAATGGAGACCAACGGTTGGGTTGTTCCCGAAGCTGGAATCAATGTCAACGGCCTCGCAGTGCTCGCTTACGATCATGCCAAGAGTAAAAACTTGGTGTCGGCAAGTGAGAAGGAATCCTTTGTCAAACTGTTCCGGCAACGGAATGGATTGAAGGGGGAATATATCGCGGTGGAAACTTTCCGCACCACTGGTGTTGGAAACGGCTTCTTCATCGGCTCGCTGGCAGATATGCAGCAAGCAGTGAATGGAACCGCCGTATCTTCTGTAACCGCTCCAGCCAATTCTGAGGCTGCCCTACAGCAGCTTAAAGATGAGGTCGTGGCACTCACTACGAAGGAGAAAAAAAGCTATCAGGATGTCATTGTCCTTAAAAGTAAACTCGAGGCACTGAATGCCGGTCTCAAGGCTCAGAACGAAAGTAACGCTTTGTTCCAGGCCAAAACTGATCGGTCGATCAAGGATGTCACACAAAGAATCGTTACCTTCGAAAAGAATGTCGAGAAGGTGATCGAAACAAAAGTGGCAACCAAGGTTGATGAGGGTCTCGAACCGCTGAAGGTGGCTAACGTTGGCTTCAGTGAACGACTTGCCGAGCTGCAAAACAGCTTTAAATCCTTGGTAAAACAAGGGAAGAAAGTCGATGAGCTGGCTGCCGTCGTTGGCCGCACTACGTATGCAACAGCAGTTGGATTTGTGCTTCTCGCTATAGCGCTGGTTTTCTTGGCGTTCAAGTTCGGAACTCTCAGCAAAAAGGTGAAAAAGCATGAAAACACTATCTTCGGTGTTGGTAATACCAAAGGCATCGCGCAAAAAGTAGGTGCCTTGCAAGCTGAGGTTGACCACCATGGTCGGTCGCAGGAGCAGCTCAACGATCGCGTTGTGGTCGTCGAGGAACAAGCTGGCGGTAAGGTGGAGTATGACGAAGTGACGCTGGCGTCGATCGTTGAGCAGGTAAAACAGCTCAACGAAAACGAAATGGGCAGCTTCGAAAGTGCTTTCACGGTGGAAAAAATGATCTACACGCTTCGCTTCACGTTTGTCGAAAAAGGCTACGTGATGATCGAAGGGGTGAAGGATCAAACCAGGCCAGTGCAGATCGGGAAAATTCGGTCTGTGCTCCTACGGGCTGCCGGCGCTCGGCGGATCATCGGTATCGGGAAAGCGTTCTCCCTGGAGGACGACGACACGGTGGTGATTCCGCTTGCGAACGTCACTTTGGTTGAAGCAGAGGGTGAACCTCGCGTGCTTCATTCAAGGCGGGCAGCAGCCGCT
Organism: Candidatus Elulimicrobium sp.; assembly: GCA_022730015.1. Lineage (GTDB taxonomy): Bacteria > Patescibacteriota > Minisyncoccia > Phycocordibacterales > UBA918 > OLB19. The sequence continues at coordinate 22,844 of DZBU01000010.1, forward strand.
TGATGGGTGACCGGCCGATCGTAAGATCGGCTGGTCATACCCACTTTATTCAGAGACCAAGCCGCTAAATCATCGGTGCATCCGATCGCTTTATCAGCTTGGTATCGCTTTGTAGCCACCCTCGACATCGATCGATCGTGGCACTGTGCTTCGAATGGAATTTCGGCCTAGACTGAACTTTCATCACTCAATGATTATTGACGACCACTTCTGGCATTGATCAGCTGTGGCGATACATACTCGTTGAGGTAACGCACTCTTTTCAGAACGTTCTTTACATAAAACAAACTCGGTTCAAACCGGGTTTTTTTAATGGTTAAAATAGTAGCTATGAACGTTTGTGCATAGAAGCACTGATTCAAAAAATATGATTGCTATACTACTAGCAATGCGTATAGCTCAAGCCGCTAAGAGCGGTTTCACCCTGATCGAATTACTGGTAGTGATCGCGATCATCGGTATCTTGGCGTCCACTATTCTTTCTTCACTCAATGATGCGCGAATGGAATCTCGTATTGCAGCCGCGCAGACGCAAATGAGAAGTATTCAAACCGCGATGGAGATGCTGTATAACGCGACTGGATTGTATCCGCATAAGCAGCCTCGATACTGCCCTCCTCGCAATGGAGCAGGTAATGAAGTTGATCTCTCGCTACCTTCCTCCGGATTGGTGGTAACGGATGGTACCTTTCCCAAGTGGGATGGTCCGTATATACCGAATGTAGATGACCCTTGGGGAAACCCTTATTTTCTCGATGAGGACTATTACTGTACGCCTGGTGCAAGAGGTTGTGATGGTCATAATTCAGTGATCTTTGATCATTCTGTTTTAGTTTCTTGTGGACCAGATGGCATGCTCGGTAATGATCTTAGTAACCCACAACCAAGCAATGGAACAGCTTGTGCATACAACGATGACAATATTGTCTTTGTCCTTTGCAAGAGTTAAGCACGAAGCACAGGAGAGTACTTGCACTTTTTTTGCTTATCTGTATAATAGCGCCACTGTTCATCGGAAGGTAATGCAAGGCGTTTTGAAGCGTCTTTCTCACGGGTAAGTTCCGAGAGATTCTTTCCGAGGGGAACACGTAGTATTTTGACAAAGCTCACGAGCAAGCGTTGCACGAACATTCATGTTCGTATGACTAAGCGAGTGAGGTTTGACTGGACGGAAGTCCAGCAAATTTCATAACACATATCTATAGCCCAACTATAGATATGAGAAGTATTAAATGAACAAATGCTCGAAGAGCATATTGTGAATTTACGTCCCAATTTTCTCTTTCATAAAGAAAATTGCTGGACGGATGATTTACAAGAATCTATTTTAGATTCTGTTGGTTTAATGCATCACAGCACTAACAAGGCAAAAGCAATGTAACATTGTTCATTCTTTTGTCTTATCCTTAGGGAAATCGTTTTGAGAGCGCGCGACAGCAAGTACAGTTGCGCATTATGCTCCAAGACGCAGATACATGAGCTTCGGCTCAGTACCTGTCTTAAATTAGAGTTTGATCCTAGCTCAGGATGAATGCTGGCGGCGTGGAT
>DZBU01000011.1 GCA_022730015.1 Candidatus Elulimicrobium sp.
TTTACAAAAAGCCGCTTTGCGGCTTTTTGTGTTAGTAAAAGGTGCTAGATAGAAGTGGGACATGCTACGATACTATATATGCGTACGCACACTTTCGTTTCCCTAACAACACTTTTGTCTAGTGTTGTGCTTGTTCCTGTCATTGCTTTTGCACAAGCTCCAGGAACAAAGGAGGCCGCTGATTTTGTGGCAAAATTTAATAGTATCATTTTATTCCCGACCATCGCACTCCTAAGCGCGGTTGCTTTTTTGGTGTTTCTTTGGGGGTGTGCCGAATATTTCTTTAATGCTACCAATGATCAAGCAAGGCAGCAGGGCGTGAAGCATATTACCTGGGGTATTATTGGTTTGGTGATCATGCTTTCTGCATTTACTATTCTTTCTCTTGCCGCTTCAACCTTTGGACTTGGTGATCAGCTTAAGTGTGCTGATGACCCATCGGCTTCTGGTTGTAGTACTATTTTCACTCCTTAACCTCAGAGCATTTCTTCAAAGGACTGTACGGAAAATAAAAAGACCCCAACAGCAGTGCTGTGGGGTCTAGGTCAAGAACTAGAAAGGATTTGATCACCGTATGGCTTTGACCGTGAGAGTGATGTCAGGCATTCCACTTTTATCCCAGGCCGAAACATATTTCAGATGCGGCAGTGATTGGAGTGGGACAACCTTCCATGACCCTACGATCGAACCAGGGTACGTGCCAGGGGGGTAGATCTGAACAAAATCGCTCAGCTTCCGCTCCTGGAGCAGGTGTTCATTCTCTTGCCTGAACTTTGGCGAGAAATCAAACACCAGCGGCATGTTACCCTCAGCAAACACGAACAGTGCGCCATTTTCTGGGCAGAGCACAATGTCTTTTCCTGCCGTATCGATATTGATTTTGAAGTCATCCTGCGTTGCACAGGCGGCGACATGAGTGCTGTTTCTGCCAAAGTCCATGATGGTCTTCGGTACCCCGGCGATATCAAGAACAATTGCTGTTATTGCGAGGATCGGTATCACGAAGATAAGTACTACGACCCACATGAGGAGGTTGTCATTGAAGGCGGTGATCATTTCGGAAAGTGACCGTTGCCCCGATGCCGAACTTCCAGTGCCGGTGGCTTTTCTTGCGCGACGCCATGAGAGTAAAAGGATGATTACTGCAGTAGCAGCGAGTAACCATCCCCAGGACTCTTTGAACCAGCCAGGCAGCGACGTTGCATCGACTGCCTGACTTGCACCACCAACCCAAGCACCAGGATTGCGCTTGATTGCTTCCTCCTGGCTCATCGGGACTGCTCGCTGCCCAGTTTCGGGCGAGAAGCAGGTTCCTTTAGTAGCATAATCGAAGACCATGCCGTTCTTGTTGAGGTGGGTGTACTTGTACGACTCACCATCTTTTTTGATCACCGGGCGGCAATCACGCGGTTCAATCCCATCAATCACATTGCGCGTGACTGGATCGACCATGTAGCGAGGTTCACCGGTTTCAGGATTGAAACTGTTGCCGGTATAGGCCCCACCAAAGGTGGTAAAGCCCGCCACCAGGATGCAGATGAGTGCATACCCAGTGACGATCTTCGGTGCCCAGTTACTTTTGAGCTTGAAGTGCTGCTGCACGAGCAAGATCAGGGTGACCCCAAAGAAGAGGATCCAGAAGGCACCAGGAGCTTGTTTGAACGACCAAGTCATGAGCGTAAAAGCCGCTAAGACAAAGCCGAGACCAAGTGCCACGACCAGGTTGGTCAGCCAGATGAAGCCAGTGGCCACACCTTGTGACTTATCCTTGTCTTGCAGCAGACTGATGAAGGCACCAAAGATGCCAAAATTCACCAGCAGTGTGGCCTTAAATCCCACCATAACGATGAGAAGTGTGCCAATGAGGGCAATCGGGACATTGACTCCCTGTAGCCCTATTATGTTGAAGATCCACATCACCACAACTGTAGCGAGAATGGCGCCGACCCCTAGCCAGATTCGCTCAAGCGCGTTCTGAACCGGGGTGATAGTGATATTACTCAAAGACATGACATGCTCCTTTTCAAGAAATGAGAGCACGAAACCATCTACGCCAGGAAGGCATAGCGGCTTCGCGTTCGCGATTTGCTTCTGCTTGCTGGTTGACCCAGTTTTGCGCGAAGCCGCTGGTTTTAGATACCCAACTGGTCACATCAGGCAGATTGTTTTCAATCCACGCGATGGTTTCCTTTTGAGGCATGAGTGGTACACCGAGCGACCGCATGTAGGCGATCGCCGCTTCATAGCCATCTTCACGAGTGCGTCCCTCTTTTGCCTCTTCATCGATAACGATCTTGACGAGACGTCTGAGAAATTCCTGCGTGTTTTTGGCTTCGCCGCGAAAGAGGTCTTCCTCGGTGGTGGTACTTTCGGTGCCAGGTTTTACTCCGGTGACCTCTGTAGCTTCGGGTAGGTTGACGGTCGTCACCACCTTCCTGGTGCCCACTTTTTGTGAAGGTGAATCCAGGTCGGTAATGAGCTTCCGCCATTTGTTGCTTTGGGCGTATGTTACAAGCGCCCACAGCCACGTCTTCGGCCGGTTAAGCGGCCCAAAGTGATACCTGATGAGTCCAAGGAGGACATCTTGATCTTTCTCTGGTAACTCCAGAACGTGATTAACGAATTTGATCTCGTCACCAGTTCCGAAGAGACCAGCGATCCGTTTGACTTCAGGCGGAGCATTTTCAGCCGGTATCGATTGCTTGCCGAGAATACCCTTTAATACATCGAAGGCAGTATAGATCTCCCCCCAATGCTTACCAACAAAATCAAACACCTTTGAAACAGTAGTGTTTTCAGCCATGATTAATTCCTTTCATGTCAAAGCGGCCGTGTTACTGGTCGCGAACAATTTTGGATAGGGAAATCCTATCTGATCTGTTTAAAATGATAGCACATTTTAATGTAAAAGTCAATATTTCGAGTAGTGATTTAGCCTTTATCGCTCGGGGTAAATTGGCGATATGGCTGTTTTGCGGTATGATTTCCGCCATGGAAAGGACTCAACTAAAAGATCTTCGTAGTAAGGAGGAAAAACGCAGAGCTGCGGCTGCTGATACTCGTCCACGCACCACTTTGTCCTTCTATCGGTATGTAAAAATTTCTGATCCGAAAGCGTTTCGAGAGCGACTGCTTACCAAGCTGGCTGAATTAGACTGCTTAGGACGTATTTACGTAGCGACCGAGGGTATTAATGCGCAAATGAATGTCCCTAAAATGTACTGGGACCAGTTTGATGTGTGGGTGCAAAACCAGCCTGAGCTCAAAGGTATTCCCTACAAAATTGCCGTCGAAGAAGGTGAGATGCCGTCATTTTTCAGGCTTACTATCAAGGTACGGCCGAAGATCGTTGCAGATGGGCTTGATGATAGTACCTTTGACGTCACCAACACCGGTGAGTATCTTACAGCGGCGCAGATGAACGAGTATGTCGACGATCCTAACGCGGTCATTTTTGATATGCGCAATAACTACGAGTCGGAGGTTGGTCATTTTAAAAATGCCATTACACCGGATGATTTTGTGACATTTCGAGATGAACTCAAACGCACGCCGGAGCTACTCAACGATCATAAAGACAAAAAGGTAGCAATCTACTGTACGGGTGGGATTCGTTGCGAAAAGGCTAGTGCCTGGCTTAAACACAATGGTTTTAAGGATGTTCGTCATCTCAAGGGGGGTATCATTGATTATGCACGACAAGTGAAAGAGCAGGGGCTTCCTAATAAATTCAAGGGCAAGAATTTTGTATTCGATGAGCGACTGGGTGAACGGATCAGTGATGATGTTATTGCTACTTGCCATCTTTGCAAAGAGACGAAATGTGATACTCATCAACACTGTAAAAATCAGATCTGTCACACATTGTTTATTGGTTGCGACGCGTGTATGGAAAAACATCATGGATACTGTTCGTGGAGTTGTGCCCAGATGGACAAGCTTCCCCGACGTTTCAAGAAGCACGTAGCGCGTTGGTACAACCAGGTGATTCGCAAGCGTCAACCATTCAAGAAAACTAAATTAGCTTGAGATATGCTAGAGAGATTCAGGGAAAGATTATTTCACAGATTTGACACAGACAATATGGTTCGAACACTGCTCCTTCTTTCCACTTTTCTTTCTGCTGGTCTTTTATTTACACTTCAGCCACTATACGCGAAGTTCATTCTACCGCAGTTTGGCGGTAGTTCTGCAGTGTGGACGATCTCGATGTTTTTCTATTCGTCGGTGCTTCTTGTGGGGTATTTATATGCGGCTTTGTTAAATCAGTGGCCTTCACGTTTAGCTCGTTTTGTTCATACAATTTTACTACTGGTTGCTGGAGGACTTTTATTGAGTCGATGGTTGGCGACTGGGGCGCCACTATTTGCTGATGTTGTTACGGTGGGTGAGCCAGCGGTTTCGGTTTTTTTGACCCTGCTCCACATACTTGGTCTACCGGTACTGCTACTCTCGAGTACTTCGGTCATTGCCCAAAAATTATATGCACAGCACACGAAACAAGAACCGTATTCACTCTTTGCGGTTTCGAATGCGGGTTCGTTATTAGGACTATTGTTGTATCCATTTTTATTTGAACCCCTCACCTTCTTATCATCACAAGCGATCTGGTGGATGATCGGGTTTGTACTGTTCACACTCTTCTTCTTGTCTTCGTGGCGTCAGATCGAACTGAGCACTGTGTCGGATCAGCACAGTAGTGAACGTCTAGTAAAATTACAGCAGCCAATCAAGATTATATTTCTGGCGGCAGTACCGACATTTCTGCTTGCTTCCGGAACAGAGTTGTTTAGCTCTGGGATTGCTTCCTTCCCGCTGCTGTGGGTGATGCCGCTTGCGCTGTATTTGACCACTTTCATTTTTGCGTTTAAGGGCACACAAACGATCTTTGATCGTCTAGCGATCGGTCCACTTACTTTATTTTTGCTGCTGCCAGTACTTTTGACCTTGCCTTATATTGGACTAAACTCCGCACTGTATTGGCTTAGTTTTATGTGGTTTGCCGCGTTCTTTTTCTTCGGGTGTTTCTATTTTCACTGTCGAATATATGAATTACGTCCGCAACTGAGTCAACTCGGAAATTTCTACGTCTTGATCACCTTCGGTGGTGCACTCGGGTCTGGGGTGGTTGGTTTTTTACTCCCACTAATTCTAAATGATCAGGTAGAGTTATATATCGTACTGGGTTTCCTGTTGGTATTTTTTTCAAGACGATACCTTGGGAAATTGCTTAAAAATATCAGCCAACAGTATGTCGCAGTAGTACGAATGATCGTATACGTCTGGGCAGGGTTGTTTATTTTTGCTATGACGCTTAATGGTGATGCACTGATCAAGGAAAGAAATTTTTACGGGACACTAATGGTGCAAGATCGTGAGTATGTGGTCAATTCGGAAGCTGTACCGGTTCGAGTAATCTACAATGGAGCGACCAATCACGGACAGCAGCCACTGATAGAGCCGTTTACTTCACAACCACTTAGCTACTATGGGCCGGGTTCAGGAATAGCGATTGCGCTGACTGAGCTACAAAGGAAAGAAGTGATTCCTAATTTGCTCGTAATTGGTCTGGGGGCGGGAATTGCAAGCGCGTACTGTGATCAAATAGCCACGTTGGAATTTATTGAGATCAATCCAGCGGTGGTGGATATCGCTCAGAGATATTTTACCTTTCTAGAACTTTGTCCGGAAAAAACAACAATCACGATTGGTGATGGACGCCTGGAGCTTGAGCAAAAAGATCCAATCCAGCGAGGGTCAGTTGATGTGATTATGGTCGATGCTTTTACTGATGATTCTATTCCCACTCATTTACTTACAAAAGAGGCACTCACGAATGCCTACGGACCGTTACTGTCTGAGAAAGGTATCATCGCCTTTCATGTCTCGAATCGATACCTAGACCTGATGCCGCCAATTGTTGGCGCTGCGAGGCAGGAAGGGTATGAAGCGATCGTGGTCAATGCAAAAACTAATGACCAGACGGTGCTGCAAAATCCAAGTACCTGGATGTTGGTGACTCGACCAAGAAATAGTGAATCACTTTTGCAGTACGAGAACACTGTTTTATATCAAGGCGCAGAACTGGTGTGGACCGATGAAAAAAATAGCGTTATGCAAGTTTTGTCACTGACGGGAAGTATTGGTTGGTGACATGAAAAATTGTAGGATTCACAAAAACCGGCTTGATGCCGGTTTTGTTGTGCGCGGGAGTGGACTCGAACCACCATGGGTCGCCCCGCTTGCTCCTAAGGCAAGTGCGTCTACCATTTCGCCACCCGCGCAGACGATGAGGAGTATAGCAAAGAATGGTGAAAAGTGCGAGATAGGTGAATTGTCGTAAGATGGTTAATTAATAAAAAACCGTGGAATTTTCTAAAGAAAATTCCACGGTTTTTTATTGGTGCGCCCTCAAGGGCTCGAACCTTGGACCGTCTCCTTAAGAGGGAGCTGCTCTACCAACTGAGCTAAGGGCGCATGTGTTGTGCGGAGAGTTTAGCGCAAAATGGTATTTTTCGCAATAGAACACTGTAATATAAAAACACCCCATAGTGAGGTGTTGATGGTGTGGCTACAGTGTTATTCTGCGTTGCCAGTGCTCTTTAAAAAAGTGCGCTACCAAATCAGGATGATGTTCTTTCAGAGAGAGCAGTTTTACTGGCAAAATTGTCACTTTGAGTGTCGGGTAGATTACTCCAGACGTAGTGGTTCGGTCTTCGACAAAAGAAAACTCGAATCTAGTGTGGGGGATTCGTAAAACTATTTTGTGTCCAGGGTCTCGAGTGTCTTGATTATTCGTAGGAAAATAGTGAAGCGAACCCCATAAACTATGTTTCTGAAACGCCTGTTGGTATTCTGATGGTAATTTACCTATACTGACGTACTCAAGTAAAGGTACAAAAAGAACTAAACAATCTCGGAGGGGTTGGTAATTCGGCATGAGGATCTCCTTATCGATATGGTCTAGTATCTTATTACAGCATTGAACTGACTCTGTCAATTTAAAAATAAATACCAGACCTCTTATGCCTGGTATTTATTTTGGTACCCAGGGCGGGATTCGGTCACAGATAAATTTTTTTCAGAAATTTTCCGCGACCCCACCTCATTCGTTCGTCATAAATTCCTCACATCATTCCGGTCTTCGAATCTCGACGAAAGGTGCGCAGGTACCTTTCTCTCCAGGTCCAAGACAAAAGCGGCTAAAAGCCGCTTTTGATCTTGTACCCGGGGCGGGATTCGAACCCGCGCGGCCTTGCGGCCACAAAATTTTAAGTCTTGCGCGTCTACCAACTTCGCCACCCGGGCAGGTGACTTGCTTTAGCAAGTGAGTCCTGGGTGGGATTCGAACCCACGCGTGGCGGTTTTGCAAACCGCAGCGTTAACCACTTCGCCACCAGGACATTATTTTCGTACGCTGTACTGTAGCATTATTCGCGTGCCATGACAAAAGGCTTTTTGAGTACATTTTGTATACTACAAGTGTATGAAGGAAATAGTAGATTGGCGACGAAGTAAAAAAGTTCGTCTCTATACAATTGGTGGGTTACTAGTAGTTGTGGCGCTATTGGCAATTTTTGTTGAAAGTATTCGTTGGTGGATGGTGGGTGTTGGAATGGTGCTTTTGATCGCTTTGGGATTTGAAATTGGAAATACTGATGTCGATCTTGGCTCAGTATTTCAAGGGGAGTCCCTTTCGGATTCTGTCGTTGAACGAGATGCGGAAGGTAATTTAGAAACCGCTGCCGATGGTGGTCTAGTGTTACGTGACAAGGAGGGAAATGTTGTCGCGGTGGGGACGGCAGGAGCAAAATATACCGATGAGTACAACTGTGATGATTTTGAAACTCAGCCTGAAGCCCAGCGCTTCTTTGAGAAGGCTGGTGGTATCGAAAGTGACGTGAATCGTTTGGATGGAAATAAAGACGGCGTGGCTTGCCAGGCGCTTCCAGCAAATTGAAGGTGATTTTGATGTGCTAGGGTAAAAGCGGGCGGCCCCGAAGGGGCCGCCCGCTTTTACTTCATTAATCCTTCTTTCCTTCTTCTATCTCTCGCACTAGCTCATCCATGTGTTGGCGGTGGCGTTCACCTGCGTCGACCATAAATTCCAGATGGGGAATGTTTTTGATACGCGCTTTCTGTTTGAAGTAGTTACGCATATTGGTGCCGTTTCGTTTGAGGAAAATAAGCGCATCTTTCTCACGCCCATCGGGAATGGTAGTAAAAAAAATGATGGCACGACGGATGTCTGGCGAAACATCAACACTGGTCACCGTAATGAGCGGGTCAGTGTTCGCTTCTTGTCTTATGTAGGTTGCTGCGAGCTCTTTAAAGAGTTCAGTGGCGCGAATCTTGCGGTCTGACATATACTTTTAGGTAACAACAGTATCAAAAGGCTTCAAGTGATCTCCTGGCGCAATTTCAGCTTTTGTTTCGAGCTGCATACCAAATTCACCTTCGTTCACCTGCTGCACATCTGATTTCATTTGTTGGAGGTTTTTAATGGTGCCTTTTCCGATCGGGATATCACGACGGAGAATGTTCACGCGCTGGTTCATTTTGATCACACCTTCCTCGACACGACCACCAAGTACATGAATATTCTTCTGTACACTGAAGTGTTTCAAGATCTTTACTGAGCCAGTCACAATTTCCTCCTCTTTTTTTGGGGTGCGGCTTTTAAGAGCTGTTTCAAGCCATTCAGAAAGCTCGTAGATAATGTTGAAAGTATCAATTTCAACACCAAGCCGATCAGCTAGATCTTTGGCTGGACGTTCAACTTTTACATTGAACCCGACGATAATTGCATCTTCAGTGGCGCTGACATTTTGAACGTCGCTGACGCTGATATCACCAACTCCTTTATCAATCACTCGAACAATGATGCGATCAGACTCAAATTTTTCAAGTTCGTGTTCGATCGCGTCAAGTGTACCAAGCACATCGGCTTTTATGAGGATAGGAATGGTAGGAAGATTGCTGCGTTTTGTTGGAGTTTTTGTGGTTTCGTGAGCAGCCTTATTGGCGGAAATGATTGCTTCGGCTTCCTTTTTATTGGCGACGGTAATAAAAGTGCCACCGACAGCGGGAATGTCAGAGAATCCAACAATTCCTACCGGGGTTGAAAGACTCGCTTCCTTCACTGCTTTCCCTTGAAAATCTTCCATGATGCGAACTGGTGAATACACATCGCCAGTTACAACGTACTGACCACTTTTAAGGGTGCCGTTGGTAATGAGTAGGGTAGCGGTATTACCGCGCTTAGCATCCATCTTCCCTTCAAGTACTTTACCAACAGCGGGGACACTCGTGTCGCCGGTTAGTTCCGCAAGGTCTGCAGTAAGGATAACCAAATCTAAAAGGTCAGCAATCCCTGTGCTAGCCTTGGCTGATATCGGCACCCAAGGAATATCTCCTCCCATACCTTCGATATAGATCTCGTTTTCGATCAGGCTTGCTTGCGTGCGCGGAATATCGGCGCTGGGTTTATCTATTTTGTTGATGGCAACTATGAAAGGAATCTTAGCCGCCTTAATCGATTCGAGTGCCTCAAGGGTCTGTGGCTTGACGCCATCTTCTGCTGAAACTACCAAGATAGCAACGTCAGCAACGTCAGCGCCACGTAAGCGCATCTTTTGAAAGGCGGCGTGACCAGGTGTGTCGAGAAAAGTGATACGTTCTTCGGCGCCATCCTTGGTTTTGTGTGGTACGACGTAGGCAGAGAGGTGCTGGGTGATACCGCCAGCCTCACCACCAACGACGTTACTCTTACGAAGAGTGTCGAGTAAGGTTGATTTGCCGTGGTCGATATGTCCCATCACGACAACGACCGGCGGTCGTTTCACAAGATTGGGAGTTTGTTGTTTTGATTTTTTTGCCATAGTTTCTGCGTGTCACGCCATAAAACGCCAAAGGTGGCGTTTATCTAATAAATAATTCACGCGAGTATAGCAGGAATTTGTCAATTTAGCTAGGAAAATCAAGATGAAACACGCCTGACTCATCACTCAGCGAGAGCGCGCCCCTTCGGCGTTAGCCGTTGGAAGTACCCTTGGGGTGACTATGCCGGGAGGGTTTGGCTGGGGCGCGCAAGGAGCGTGTGAGTCGAGGGATGAGCCAGTCGTGTTTATAGGTGGAATCTGGCTACAAGATGTTTACACTAGTGATGTGCTGTGACATGATTTGGTAATGATATTTTGGGAAAAGGAAACGAAGCGGGTGTATCTTGACTGGGCAGCGGCGACGCCGCTTTTGCCGGAGGCAAAAGCGGCGATGGAACCCTTCTTGAAGGGTGATTTTGGGAATCCGAGTGCGATCCATAAGGAGGGGCAGGTGGCGAGACTCGCGGTCGAGGGCGCGCGCGACTTCGTCGCGCGCGCCCTCCAGGTCCGTCCAGAATTTGTGACTTTCACTGGCGGTGGTACTGAGGGGAATAATTTGGCTATCAAGGGGACGATCGAGGCACTTCATCAGGCGGCCGGTCGATCGTATTCGGATATGGAAGTGATCACGACTAAGATCGAACACTCCTCTGTTTCGCTCGCGACTGAGCATCTCAGAAGTATTGGTGTGCAAGTTCGGTACGTTGGGGTGGATGAAGAAGGGTTTGTGAAACTTTCTGACTTGCGGGAGCTGCTTTCAGAAAAAACTGTCCTGTTCTCCGTGGCTTATGCAAACAACGAGATTGGAGTAGTGCAGCCAGTTCATCAGATTAAAAAACTATTGCGCCAGACTGAAGAACGCTTTAATACTCAGATATTTTTTCATGTAGACGCGGCTCAGGCTCCACTCTGGCTTTCTTGTCAGTTTGAGACAGTAGGAGCTGACCTTTTGGTACTTGATGCGGCGAAATGTTGTGGGCCAAAGGGGGTGGGAGTGCTGGTACGTAGTCGGCGCCCTGTACTGGCACCGATACTTTTTGGAGGAGGACAGGAGCAGGGGATACGGTCTGGAACCGAGAATGTGGCAGGAGTTATAGGAGTGGCGATTGCAATCGAGTGGGCGCAGACAAACTGGCGCGCGCGAGCGGAGCTCGCGCGCGCCGTTCGCGACGAAGCTACCAGACTGCTTTTAGAGACGATTCCAGGTGCAGTGCTCAATGGCCCGCATGGTGAAGATCGTCTTGCGAACAATATCAATATTTCCATCCCCGGTATTAATACTGAATATGCTGCGGTGTGGTTGGATGCACGTGGGTTTGCAGTTAGCACTAAGTCGGCGTGTGCAGGCGCGGGCGGCGGTGAGAGTGCTGTAGTAAAGGCGATTTCGAACGACGCCGCCCGCGCCCACTCCACCCTTCGGTTCACTATCGGCCCCGACACCAAACCTTCAGATCTACGGAAATTGACTGAAGCACTAAAAATATACGTCACCAAAATGCGTGATTTGACTCAGTAGTCATTTCGTTGCAATATACAGAGTACTAGTACGTAGTACTACATATCGGCCACGCTGTATTTCTGATAACAAAGCCGCCTAATCCACCGATACCGTATAATGAAACAAACACTATGCCGAATTTTCACAATTTTACATCGAAAGCAAAGGAGGCGATCAGAAAGGCCCACGAGCTAGCTATCGAACGAGGTCAAAATCACGTCAGTCCGGTGCACTTGCTCACAGCACTTTCTATGCAAGACGAAAGTGCGGTCATTGCTGTGCTTGATCGTCTTGATATCGACATCATCGCGTTCACCGATCTATTGCTTGAAGCACTGGAGATCCCCGAATCACAATCGACTATTTCGCAATCCTATCAGCTGTACCTTACGCCTGACCTCGCCAAGGCGCTAGAATTTTCGGGTACCTTTGCCGAGCAGCTCGGTGACTCGTATGTTGGAGTAGAGCATCTCTTCATAGCAACTCTCGAACACCCTGGTCCTGCACTCGAGATCATTCAACGAGTAGGTATCGATAAAACTCAGATCATTGAAACGATCAAGGAGCTTCGAGAAAATAGTGTGCATGATGCGCAGCAGCCAAAGAAATTTCGTACTCTCGCAAAATACACCCGCAATCTCACCAAGCTGGCACAAGAAAATAAAGTAGACCCGGTCATCGGTCGTGATGTGGAGATCCAGCGGGTCATCCAAATACTTTCTAGACGTACCAAAAATAATCCCGTGCTCATTGGTGAGGCTGGGGTAGGAAAGACCGCTATCGCCGAAGGTCTCGCCCAACAGATCGTGCTTGGTCAAGTGCCAGAATCAGTGAAAGGTAAAGAGATCCTCAATCTTGATCTTGGTCTTCTCGTTGCCGGAACAAAGTTCCGTGGCGAATTCGAAGAGCGACTCAAAGCAGTCATGAAAGAAGTTGAAGCCGCTGCCGGTCGGGTCATTCTCTTTATCGACGAGCTCCATACCATTGTTGGTGCTGGACAGGCAGATGGTTCGATGGACGCTTCAAACATGCTTAAGCCAGCGCTCGCTCGCGGTGAGATAAGGGTCATCGGAGCCACGACACTCAAGGAATATCAGAAACATATCGAGCGCGACCCGGCACTGACACGCCGTTTCCAACCAGTGTACGTTAATGAGCCAAGTCAGGAAGATACGGTGGCGATCTTGCGTGGTCTCGCTGAAAAATATGAGCTCTTCCATGGTGTGCGTATCACTGACGATGCTATCTTGGCGGCGGTCAATCTTTCTTCTCGGTACATCACCGACCGCTTCTTGCCTGACAAGGCAGTTGATCTCATTGACGAAGCTGCTTCAGCACTGCGTATCTCACTAGAAAACCGCCCAGAGGAATTGGTTGAAACCGATCGTCTGATCCGTCGTCTCGAGATCGAGCGCGAGGCGCTGCGTAAAGAAGTCGAGATCTCGGTCAATAAGAAAAAGATCAAAGACCGTATCAAAGCGATCGAAAAAGAAATTGGCGAGTATCGTGAGACCACCTCAAATCTTGAAACTAAATGGAATAATGAAAAGGAAGCACTGGCTGAGATCGGCAAGCTGAAGAAGGAGCTCGAAGAACTCCGGGTGGAAGCTGACAACGCTGAAGCAACCGCTGACCTCATTCGAGCCGCTGAGATTCGCTATGACACCATTCCAACCGTTCAGAAGGACCTCGACGTAAAACTCAAGCGACTGAAGAAACTGCAACGTAGCCGTCGTCTCCTCAAAGAAGAGGTAACTGAAGAAGACATCGCTATGGTCGTCTCACGTTGGACGGGTATTCCGGTCTCACGCATGCTCGAAGCCGAAGTAGAAAAGCTGGCCCGTATGGAAGAAGTGCTCCACAAGCGGGTGGTAGGGCAGGACCATGCGGTCAAGTTGGTCGCTGATGCTATCAAGCGTTCGCGCGCCGGCATTGCCGACCCTAATCGTCCGATCGGTTCATTCCTATTCCTTGGTCCAACTGGAGTCGGAAAGACCGAGTTGTCGCGAGCGCTCGCAGAATTCATGTTCAATGACCCTGATGCACTCTTACGTATCGATATGTCGGAATTCATGGAGAAGCATTCGGTCTCTAAGATCATCGGCTCACCACCTGGTTATGTCGGTCACGACGAAGGAGGGGCGATCACCGAACGCATTCGCCGTCGTCCGTATTCCGTCATCTTGCTCGACGAGGTAGAAAAGGCCCATCCAGAGGTATTCAATATCTTGCTGCAGGTACTTGATTCTGGTCACCTCACTGACGCGAAGGGTCGTAAGGTGAACTTCAAGAATACGGTGGTCATCATGACCTCCAACATTGGAGCAGAGCACATTGACCGCATGTCGACCTTCGGCTTTTCAACCGATCATGGCGAAGTTGCACAATTTGTCCAGGCAAAGGATAAAGTGATGGAAAGTCTGAAGCAGTACTTCCGTCCCGAGTTCCTCAATCGCCTCGACGAGATAATTGTCTTTGACCTACTTTCACCAGATGTCATCAGAAGCATTGTTGATATTCAGGTTGAGGATGTGGTCAAGCGCCTGGAAAAGAAAGATATCAGACTCACGGTCAGTCCAGAGGTGCGTGAATATCTGGCTAAGGAAGGGTATGATCCAAAGTTTGGCGCCCGACCACTACGTCGCTTGATCCAGAGTAAGATCCTCACCCCCGTTGCGAACATGATGGTAAACCAGGGGATGTTGCGCGGTGGTTCCGTGCGGGTATCAATGAAGAAAGAGGAAATTCACTTTGATGTAAGGCGACACGGTGGAAGAACGAAAGAAGTAAAAGAAAAAAAAGAAACAACAAAACGAGAAACTGTCATCGCCTAAGTAAAAACCGCCAGTACAATGTACTGGCGGTTTTGTTAATTGGGCTATTCAAAAAATCGAATTTGCCCAGAACGGGTATTGGTGTAAAAGTGAATGAACACACGTTTTCCTTTCGTCCACGTAGCTCGGTTGCCATCAACAACGAGACCTTCAATATTCCATGACTCTCCCGAACCATCTTCAGCTTGAACACTGAGAACGGAAACTTCAATGTGTGCAGTGAGTGGGCAGTTGGTGTTGAAGGTTACTATCCTGTTTTTGGGCTTGCGATCAAACAGCGCGATCGAGAGGTCCCACTTCGAAGGACCATAGGTGATGGGGTGAAAGATGGAAGCCATACGGCGTCTCCTAAGAACATGACCTTTAGAAAAGGGTAAAGACCAAAACCCTGTTACCCAGATGGGCCACTTGTGATACCTCACAAGAATTGTTTAATAAAGCATCATGTAATATAAGTTGTCAACTTTTCTCACAGTCACTTCTTGTCAAAGGTAACCCTGCGGCGTATGCTCAAATATAGACTATTGTTCAGGAGGTCATCATGAATACAAAGCTTACGTTAGCTACAGCCGCAAATTCAAATCTGATCACTCAGGAAAAAAAGTTTCAAACGTTAGGATCGATCGGTTTTGTGCGAGGTGTCACAGCCCTCGATCAGTGGTATCTGCTAGTGAACGATGCTTGGAATCAGTCTCGATTACCGCAGAATGAGATGGTACGTGATTATCTGGTTACGATGTTGCATCGACATATGACGAATGTTGATTTGATTGAGCGCTTATCAGCTTTCAGTTACGCAGAATACCTGCTTGGTAAACGAAAGGTAGATGATCTGTGTGCTCATGAAGTTGCCGATATGTGTTTGCAGTGTGCAGCCTTTTTCCCAACGCGCAGTACAGCACGACATGAGATGAAATCATATGGTTATGTGATCGATATTGGGGTGTCGATGTATCGTCAGTTGGCACGCCAGTCTGTCGGTAAAGACGATTGGTATAGCTTGGCTTTTCAGGCGGTAGCTGATTCGTTTGGTCAAGCTATCCTGATCTTGCGCAGCGCTTGCCCAAAAATTGTGTTTAGAGCCTCGCAGTATTCAGGTTGGAAGCAGGAGTCAGTAGAAATACCGACTGATAATCAAGTACATAAAATGACAGTGACTATGAATGGTATTGGTCAGTTGCTGTTTAAGAATGACCATTTGCCAACGGCACAAACAAAACAGTAATTAAATTAAAGTACCTCAAACAAGCGTCCCTGGCGCTTGTTTTTTAATAAAAAAAGTTTCAGCCAAGTTGGCTGAAACTGTTGTTGGTCGCGATGTTATGCAACCGCTTGAACGGTCGATCGTTTGATTGAGACATCAGTGAAGGTGATCACAATCGGTTTGCCATTCTGTCGAGTGCAGAAATACATTCTTCCGTTTATCCTCATAAGAGCCTCTCCCGTCTCGAGAATGTGAATACTGTATTCACGCCCCCTGAACGGTGGGAGCATGAATAGACACTTATGAGTGTTGTACGCTGGCTCTAAAATCGTCTGATCAAAACTAGTCCTGACCAAGCAGATCATGCGAGCATGCCAATTTTGTTGCGAAATACCATGTACCTTGATGCCATCTTCAATGACGAACATTGATGTCTCCTATATGAACACTTATCACACCTGTGACAAGAATTCCGAAATTAAATCATTTAATGTTATTTTGTCAAATTCATACTGCGCAAAAACAAAACCGCTACAATGCGGTTTAATTTTTAGGTGTACACTGAGTTGGAGCGTGTTCAAACTTTTGTGTATAATAATAACTTTTATTATCAATGAGAAAATTAATCATGAATCAAGAAATTGATGTAGAACAATCTTATTCTGCAGTTAAGAAAAGTGTATTGAATCAGGTAACGCCTCTTTCAAAATATTTAGCGATGCTTTTATTCACCACTTTACCCTTTGTTGCTGGATGGATCGGGTATAGTTATGCGCCGGAGAAAATCGTAGAAGTAGAAAATATCGTTATTCATGAGGTGCCGATACAAAGTGCTAGTACTACAGATTTTCTACCAGCATCAGAAAGTGAAATTTTAAAGGATTGGCAGACATACACAAATGATTATTCAGGATGGAGTATGAAGTATCCTCTAGACTGGAGGTTCCAAGAAGCTTCTGGCAAGGCACCTGGAAATGTGGGATTTGGGCCTAGTGAAATCAAACAGGATATTGCGATGGGTGTTAATGTGTACAACTCATCTGAAACAAATATTTCGGATTTAATTGAATCACAAGCAAGCTTACTAATTGTGAAAAAATTGGAACTTGAACCTGCGATTTTGGATGGTAAAGGGGCTATAAAAGTGAGTTCAGTGAATGATTCAAATGATATTGGCACAGTTTGCTTCTACCTTCAAGAAAATGATTTTATCTATCAATTGTGTAGTTGGTCTAAGAGTGATGAAGAATTTAATCGTCAGGTTGAAGAACTAACCGGTAAAGATCCACACGTAAGCTTCAAAGATTTTTACGAGTCGTTTAAAATAGCTGAGTAGTCCTTTCGAATCCCGTGATCAACTTGACAATCAGTACAACTCTTGTAGTTGTGCTGATTGTCAAGTTTTGTGCGCTGAATTAGTGGCAGTTCGAAAATTTTGTTCATGTTGAATTAAACAATTATGGAAATGCTTAAACTAGCTAAATTAAAGAAAGGAGACAAGGTGGCCATAGTTTCGCCGAGCTTTGCAGCGTCGGCCGTATGGCCACATGTACACGATTTAGGACTGCGACGTATAAGAGAAGTGTTTGAACTTAACCCAATCGAGTATCCAGCAACTGCAAAACTAGATGCAACTACTGATGAAAAAGCAAAAGATCTTCTCGCAGCTTTTATTGACCCAGAAATTAAAGCTGTTATCTCTACACTAGGAGGTGATATTCAAGTTACGTACATTAAGAATCTCCCAAGTGAGCCATTCATAAATAATCCGAAGCCATTTTTTGGATATAGTGATAACTCACACTTCGCAAATTTTCTCTTTTTGAATGGGATACCTTCTTTTTATGGATCGGCGCTATTCACTCAGTTTGCTCACCAGAAGGAAATGAATCCATATACAATAAAGTATATTAAGCATGCGTTATTTGATGAGGGTGAGTTTGAACTAATACCAAGCGAGTCTTTCAATGATATTGGTCTTGATTGGGGTAATATCGAACAATTGGTTAAGGATCGAGAGTATGAAACAAATGAAGGCTGGTCTTGGGATGGAAGTAAAAATGCAGAAGGGCTTCTTTGGGGTGGATGCGTTGAATCAGTTGACGAGATGTTGCGACATGGAGTCGCCATACCATCATTGGATCAATTTAAGGAGATTGTGCTTATGATGGAAACCTCAGAAGAGATACCTTCCGCTGATTACGTGATGCGATTTTTCCGAGCACTTGGTGAGCGGGGAATACTCCAGCGAGTAAAAGGCATCTGTGTTGGTAGAGCTAAAGCGCGAGATTTTGATAAACCACGAAATCCTGAAGACAGAGTAGCCTATCGAAAAGAACAGCAAGAAACAATTATTAAAACTGTTCGTCTCTACAACAAAGAAGTACCAATTGTTCAAAATTTGGACTTTGGTCACACAGAACCACAGATTCCAATGCCGTACGGCAGTCTTGTTCGTATTGATACAGAGAATAAAAAGATATTTTGTACTTTTTAGAAATATGGGGTGTCGAACTCTATCCCGGCCTATACAAAAATAACCCCTGTTATGGGGTTATTAATACGCGTGCGCCGAGTTGGAGGAGGTTCGGCACTAGGTCAACTTATTTCTTAGTGAAAAAATCAAGCTAGGAACTTTAGGCTTGGTGTTATATTGAATTTCTGGATTTAAGAATTTCCTCTACTTGCGGTTGAGTAAGCGGAATCCAAGGAGAACTGTCTGGATTAGCCGCCGATGCAGCTGGACTTTCACCCTTGTTCCACCACTTGGCACGGAAGGGTAGTCCTTCAAACATTACTCTATCGCCTGCGTCATACACTGCACCTCCATACCATTGAGGGAATATATTGGATGGTAGTTCTAGTGTCTCCACCGGTTTGTCATCAGGAAGAACAGGGCCCACTAATTGCCACGGTGTTTCCCAAAATTGTAGGACTGGGTTGTCTGGTAATTCGTTCTTGGTCCACCACTTTGCTTCATACACGTGTCCACGCCAAACGACTTTTGTACCCTTGAGGTAAATTCCAGCTTCACGCCATATTTGATAGGGACTAGTTTCTGGATCATCTACTACATGTACACTTGCGTCCGGTTCTTCAGTCGTTATCATTTTAGCATTTTGCGTCAGGTCTCCAGTAAAACCCATCCCAAGAACGTTTGAAAAAGCGTACTTTGGCGATGTTACTCCACTACATAGATTGGATACTACCGAGAGAGTGACATAGTTTACTCCGCAAGGAATGTCGCGATTCGCTGACCACATTGACATCCTGCCTACTCCTTTCTCGCGAGCAAAGAGGTTAAAAGCAATGGCATCTTCTATTGAAAATATTTCTTCTACGACATCGTTTTGACCAATCATTGGAGTCGCACCTATTTTTCCCCAGATAGTAGCACTTGTGAGATTTACCCCCGCTAGTTTATATAAGACACTGAGTTGACGATGTGTCTCAAGCAATGCCTTCTTCGACGCCTCATACATAGAGTCAGAAGCTTCTTTGCTTCCGCCATAATCCATAGTCATCAGGTTAAATCCTGCAATATCTAGCTTGCTTTCGAGTACTTTAGCAACAGCATTTGTTCCATCGAGGGTGAGTCCTTGGGGAGCAACGGGGAGCGTTAGCCACACTGCAAGTTCACGATTCTCGTTCCGGTATTCTTTTTGTAGCTTCGCAATCACTCTGGCTCGTCTCTCGACAGCTTCAAGGTTAGTCAGTCCCTCTCCCTCTAAGTCAAGGTCAATCGTATTAATATTATAACGCTGTATCACAGATTTATACGCAGCAGCTAGAGCCTCTTCATCCGTGCAGAGTAAGGCAAGCTCAGAATTCATAAGTCCTCCAAATGAAATCGCTATACGTCCTCCTTGAAGCTGAAAATGGGCAATTCGTCTATCCAAATCTAGTGCGTCGGCAGCCTCATTCATTGTGTAGTATCCTCCCCATGTTGGCGTGCAAGCGTCGTCATGTGCAGATACTATGAATGATAGAACTACATCAGAGTTTTCAACTGCTCCGCGTTGTTCAAAGGCATACAGTGGGGTCGATGTCACATCGACATATGCAGCAAACCAGGATTCAGATTCGACCACTTCAGCTGCTTCTTGCCACTTTCCAAAACTCAAGGTCGTTCCGTATGAAAGACCAAGTACAATTAGTATTACAAAGGAGAGTCGTGTTAATGAAAGCTGACGACGCGTTTGTATAGGTTCTGATTTTGGTGTATCCATAGAAATTTAATTACTTTCATTCGTGGTAACTCTCTGCCAACTTACAGATGGAATGCGCCATTGTGTTTTGGAACCACTTTCTTTAATTGGCATCTCTATATAGAGCCAGTCAACTAAGGTCAGCCACAAGTCGACCATCATATTCCTTACACCAATATATGCGACAACTGCCCAAGTCGCTGCAAAGGCATTGAAACCAGCGAACGCAGCATTTCCCCAATTCTCTCCTTCGATATTTCGCCACAGAGTAAAGAGTGAGAAGCTTATGATTAGGAGTGGTGAAACCAGGTATAACCATGCGGTCGCGGTGCGATTTTTCACTTTTGGTGTTCGGGCAAAAGGAATCTTTTTGGTTGTAATCGCTTGTTGTAACGACTTCAGTGTCCCAGCGATATTTACTGGCAATAGAATCAAGTTGAAACCATAAATTCGGAAAATGTCCGTATAATTGTAACGACAGTATTTGAGGTCCATTGACATTGCGATGAAGTACGGTGCCGCTGCCAGTAGTACAAGCGGGCTCAATAGTCGCCCGTCATATGGATACGCAAGGAGAAGTATCAAGCCAAAACTTGACCAAGCAATCGATGCCATGTAATTAGTACGAACAAGGAATTCAGTCCGAGAAATTGGTCGTCCTTGGTGCTTTCTTAGATGACTCAACTTTAAAAGTTTTGGGAAAATTAACAATCCGCCATTGGCCCAACGGAGTCGCTGAACAACAAGCGAACCAAAGTCTGGTGGTGTCGCACTGTAACTCAGTCTTTCAGGATAGTTAACTAATCGCCAATCCTGGAGTGCCATATCGATACTTGATTCAGTATCTTCAATTACGGTGTGATCCTGCACAAACCGCTTTATTTCAAAGCCACCAACAAATTCCGTTTCAACAATATCTTCTAGGGCCTCCTTACGAATTACCGCGTTTGCTCCCACCCAGAACGTTGCATTGTAATAGCTCATTCCCTGGTGAATGATGTGTTGAATATCTGTCGTTGCTCCTGATAGTCGCTCTAGTCGCGAAGAAGCACCTCGGAACGATGAGTATGGAGTTTGTACTACAGCCACATCATCATTATTAGGTTGCTGCAAGAAGTATACCAAGCGAGAGCAGTACTCACGCAAGAGAATTGAGTCAGCATCAAGGGTAAGAATAAAGTCACTGTCTGGAATAATAATATCTGCTTCACTTACTTTCTTTGTTTTCATCAAAATTGTCCCCTCAGTCGCCAGCACCTTGCGGTACATGCCACCCATCAGTCCAATATATGAATTTAGATTCATCGCCTTATTGAGTTCGTGTGATAGTGAGATATATCGCTTACGCTCAAACAAATCAAATTCAGCACGGAAAATCCATATCAGGCGATTACATACTTGCTCCATTCGATTCTTTGATAATTTCTCGCCCGCTAGGTAGGCGGCAGTAAGTTCAGAGGCTGCAGCTCGCAGGTCTTTTGCCAGTCCAATAAATACTTGTTCTGCAAAAAATACATCCACATGATCTTCGATAACTTCCTCCTGAGCTTTTTGTTCTAACCATTGCGCTGACCATTTGTACTGTTCGACAGTCCGATCGAGTGTTTCTTTTGTACAAGTAAACCCTCTTGTTTTTTGTTCTGCATAAAGTTCCACCGCTCTAGAGAGCGGCTCACTTAAAAAGTCTGCGATTTCTATCCCGAGAGCTTTTGTCTTTTCAATACGTTCTATATCCTCGCTTTTTATATTAAAGGGCTTGTCGTCGAGGAGAAGTACGACGCGAATATTCGAATGTTCTTGCAGAGCAGCAGAGAGTAAGGTCTTTCGAATCACTTGAACCTCTTCACTATACGAAGGGACGAGAACAGTGATAGAAGATTGATGTTTTGAAAAATGTTCGTCCAAAAGCCGTTGTGGTGTGCGCACGTGCTTTTTAAAATTCTGGAGTGCACCTTGTCGGGTAATAAGGTAAGTTAGGGCCGATAGGGTAAGGAGTGTCACAATTAGTGAATAGCCAAATACCTCAGTCGTAAAGTTGTAACTCTGGGGACCGTCGATAAGTTGTCGGAGAATTACTGAGGTAATGTACATCAACCAAAACACAATAGTGAGCACAATTGCAATTCTGCTGTACGCAATCGCAAAATCAGATGGTTTATCGTGCATAATCGGTAAGGAATCAGTATTTTTCTCTGCTCCCATTTGACGCCGAAAATCACCTTTAATTAAAAGTGACAGATCCTTAATTTCTGTTGTTTTTTCTGTCCCCATACAACATGCCTGCCCATCCTCTTGTTGCGCTCCGCGCTCAATCTAGAGCAATCTATAGTAGATGGGTCACTTTTTAACATATATTAAGTATTTGTCAATGATTGCAGGGAATGTGCCTAGCTGGCGACGGTTTGAACATTAAACTGGAGTTAGATAGAAAAGGAGCTTAAATCAGCACTTGCTTATATGTCTAATAATTGTTTCCATAAATACCTAACATTGCTGTCGTGGGGGGGTATGACGTAGATTTTAAAATACCAGTTAAATGGTATAGGTATAATATTGGTCGATAAGTGAGCGCAATGTGGGACGGTGGAAGGTACCCCAAAATTAAGACACCTTTTCTAAGTCTGTTAATGATACCTCAAACTGCTCTTTAAACAACCGTGGTGGTAGTTTCAGAGATGAAGAATCCAAAGGTCTACACGAATGTGTACTATCATTGCACTAAAAAGAGTAAGACTCAGGTATGTTCACAGGGATCTATTGATGAGCAAGAACTGGAAGTTCAGATAAAGGCCGAGTTAAGTAAAGTAGAAATAAGTGAAGATTTCTATCGCTGGGCTGTAGAAGCTTTGAAATATATGCATGGTGATGAGAATGCGACTCAGGAAGCCGTGGTGAATAATTTAGAGAAGAAGAGCACTGCTTTACGATCCCGACTCGATCAGCTGTTTAGAATGAGAGCGGACGGTGAAATATCTAGTGAGATGCTAAAGAGCTTGAGTAAAGAAACAGAGGTTGGGCTTAGAGGTGTTGAACAGGAACAAAAACGTCTCCATGATCGAATGTCGTCCTGGATTGTTTCAGCCGATAAGTATCTTTCCTTTGCCGAGAGAGTGACCGAAAAGTTTAATAAGGCCTCAAATGAAGAGAAAAGGGCAATGCTTGAGATACTAGGTTCGACACTAGAGTTACGTGATAAAAAACTAAGGATTGTAGCCCCAAATGAGCTACTGGGCTTTAAAAATGTGTATATTCATTTGGGAGATAAATTAGGTAGGTTCGACACCAAAAAAGTCCCTGATTTACAAGGACTTTTTGGACAAAAACGTGCTGCTTTTGTTGAACTGTGCGCCGGGCTGGATTCGAACCAGCGAAGGCCGAAGCCGACAGATTTACAGTCTGTTGTGATTGACCACTCCACCACCGACGCAATATGAATTGTTATGAAGATCTTTTTAGGCATCTCCAACTACTCTTTCGAGTGCGAACAAAATACCACA
>DZBU01000012.1 GCA_022730015.1 Candidatus Elulimicrobium sp.
CAGATGATCATCGACCTCATTCTGGATATTGCTGGTGGTACTTTCGAAGGAATGGCAGACGAGTATCTTGATAAGCAAAGAACTACGGAGGTTACAGTGTCAGTTGTGAACGTGAACCGATTGCTTGGATTGGCGCTTTCTGCGACTGAAGTAAGATCTCTTATTGAGAGGATCGGCGCGCAAGTGACCGAGAAAGGAGAAGGTGTGTTTGTGGCTGTGTCGCCTTGGGAGCGCACTGATCTGACCATCGAGGCAGATTATATCGCCGAAGTGGGGAGGCTTCATGGATTTTCGGATGTCACCGCTATAGTTCCAGGAGCTGTTTCTCTTTCAGAGGTGAACGCACGACAATATTACAGCGACAAGGTGCGCCATGCTCTCATGGAGAAAGGTTTTTCTGAGGTGATTACTTCCTCATTTCAAAAGAAGGGTGATCTTCAGCTACAAAACGCACTCGCAAATGACAAAAGTTATCTTCGTGATTCATTGCGAAAAAATATCACTGCAGTGTTGGATGCTAATTTCGTACATGGCGATATTCTAGGCATCACTGACATCCGAGTATTTGAAATTGGAACGGTTTTTGAAAAAGTAGGAAATGGTGTCAATGAACACATGATGCTCACGTTTGGTGTGCGCACAAAAGGAAATGGTTATAACCAAAAAGACGACAAGGTTTTGCAGGAGGGAGTGATAGTAGTGGAAGAAATCCTCGGAAACATAAAAAAATGGAATATTGAGAAAGGAGTAGCTGAACTCAATTTTTCAGCAGAGCTCGAAAGTCTTTCGGCTCCAACCGCGTACGAACCGTTTGTGAAGCGTGGGGACGTGACGTACCAAAAAGTTTCGCAGTATCCAGCAGTCTCACGTGACATTGCTCTCTTTGTGGCCGGCGGCGAGGAGGCTGACGAGGTCCAAGCGCAACTTATTGCAGCCGCCGGCCAACTCCTGGTCAGACACACGCTCTTTGATACCTATACTAAAGAAGGGCGGACTTCCTACGCCTTCCGATTGGTCTTTCAAGCTTCTGATCGCACACTGACTGATTTCGAGGTGAATACGGTGATGGATGAAGTCTACGTTGTGGCTAAAAATAAGGGTTGGGAGGTTCGGTAATCTATTGGAGACGTTATAAAAACGGCCCATTTTCCACAGGAAAATGGGCCGTTTTTATGCTATAATAACCGGACTTTTATTGTTTTATTTCAGTTGTCATGCCAGCGAAAAAAGATTCTGCCAAACACTATGACGCGTCGTCCATTTCAGTCTTGGAGGGACTTGATCCAGTACGAAAGCGTCCAGGAATGTACATCGGTACCACTGGTCCGGACGGACTACACCATCTTATTTGGGAAGTATTCGACAACTCACGAGATGAGGCCATGGGTGGTTTTGCGAATCGTGTAGAGGTGGCTCTCTTGCCAGACAATTACATCCGCGTTGTCGACAACGGTCGTGGTATCCCAGTCGACATTCATAAACAAACTGGCGTCTCTGCTCTTGAGACCATTCTTACCGTGCTGCATGCGGGAGGTAAGTTTGGTGGAGATGAATCAGGATATAAAGTTTCCGGTGGCCTCCATGGTGTGGGTGTGTCGGTAGTGAACGCGCTTTCTACGCATCTCATCGCGGAAGTGCATCGCGACGGTGGCTACTATATTCAGGAGTACAATATCGGTAAACCGAAGTCGAAGGCCAAGAAGGTCGGTCCTTCAAAACTGCAGGGTACTATTATTACCTTCCAAGCCGACCCGACTATCTTCAAGGAGATCAAATACGAGTACAGGCGCATTGTGAACCATCTCCGTCAACAGGCGTACTTGGTGAAGGATATGAAGCTTTCAGTCATTGACGCTCGTGAACTTGATGAGAAACAACAAACGAAACTCGATATTCGTGGCAAACAGTACTTGGCGGATGAACATCTCCCGGTTCCGCATATGCACTTCTATTTCGAGGGTGGTCTCAAATCATTGGTGGCATTCAATAACCACTATCAGAAAGCGATCAACAAAAATATCTTTTACGTTGAGAAGCAGGAGGTGAGTCCGGAAGTGTTGGCAGTTGAGGTGGCACTTCAGTACGTCGATGATATCTCTCCCCGCATTACGGCCTTTGCGAACAATATCTACAACCCTGAACACGGCACACATGTTACCGGTTTTAAGACCGCGCTCACTCGTACGCTCAATAACTACGCCAAGAAAGGGAACTTCTTCTCGGTAAAAGACAAGGACGCTGGCTTTACCGGTGACGACGTTCTCGAAGGTATTACTGCGGTCATTTCGGTCAAGATGCCAGAGATCCAGTTTGAGGGACAGACTAAGGCTAAGTTAGGGTCGGTCGAAGCGCAAAGCGCGGTGCAAACTGTTTTTGGCGACGCTTTTGCTGAGTACTTAGAAGAAAATCCTGATGACGCTAAAGCCATCGTCAACAAGGTGATCATCGCTGTGAAGGCACGTAAAGCAGCAAAGGCAGCGAAAGACAGCGTGCTCCGTAAAGGTGCTTTGGAAGGAATGTCACTGCCTGGTAAATTGGCAGACTGTCAAACCAAACGAGCCGAAGACTCAGAGCTGTTCATTGTAGAGGGAGACTCAGCTGGTGGTTCTGCAAAGATGGGTCGCGATCGTAAGACGCAAGCGGTCTTACCGTTGCGCGGTAAGATCCTCAACGTGGAACGGGCTCGCATTGATAAGATGCTTGCTTCAGAACAAATCAAGAATCTTGTTATCGCGCTTGGCACTGCTATCGGAGATGTGTTTGATGTCACTAAGCTTCGTTACCATAAGATCATTATTGCGACTGACGCCGATGTCGATGGGGCTCACATTCGAACGTTGCTTCTGACACTCTTTTACCGCTATTTCCGTCGACTCATTGATGATGGGTACATCTACATCGCACAACCACCACTCTACAAGATTCAGAAAGGGAAAGATGTTCGTTACGCATTTAGTGACGAAGAGAAGTTTTCTATTTTGAAAGACATGGGAGAAGAAGTGACTGAAGATGTGGTTGAGGTTGAAGGTGGCGAAATTGAAGAAGAAACAGGGGAAGCTGTCACCAAAAAGACCAGTCGAGCTCGAATTCAGCGTTACAAAGGTCTAGGCGAAATGAATGCCGAAGAATTGGCAGAAACTACCATGCGGGTTGAAAATCGTATTTTGAAACAAGTAGCTATTGAAGATGCCCAGAATGCTGATAAAGTTTTTGAAATCTTAATGGGAACAGATGTTTCGAGTCGAAAGTCGTTCATTCAGAGTAATGCGAAGATGGCGAATCTGGATATTTAGTCTCAATAAAAAGCGGGCGGGGCCTTTGGCCCCGCCCGCTTTTTATTTACCTAGTTCGCAAACCGCACTGTCTGTTGCAACGAGTCGTTTAGTACATAGTTATCATTTGCTTCAGAAGCAGTCACAATAAAGGTGTGTGTTGCCACTGCTACGGCAAGGAAACCAATGGTCATGACGGCTCGTTCGTTTGGCTTGAGGGCCGCTTCCGCTTTTGATTCATAGAGCGAACCATCTGGAAGATTGACCGATATGTTCCAGGTACCTGAGGTCTTTGTGCCATAGTTCTTTACTTCAAATTGGATCGCCCCAGCCTTATTTTGTGACACGACACCTGGCATAAAGCTATTATTTGCGATAGTTCCAGTGCCAACGAATCTAACTCCGAGATCAGTTCGACCGTTTGGATCAGAAACTGGAGTGACGTAGATGACTTCTTCTGTATACAGCGGAGGGGTCACTGTAGAAGGAGTATTCTCAGCTACTACTTCGGGTGTGGGTATAACTGGAGTAGCTGGTGTTTCGGTAGTGATCGGCTTTGGGGCGGTAGTGGTTTCTTCAGGGGCCTCAATTGCTACTGAGTTATCTTGATCAGTGTTTATCACATTATTAACAACGGTTAGCTGCATGGTTTCAGTGGCGCGAGGCGAAGTGTCATTGTTGCCAACAAAAGAAATGGTATAGGCAAGATCGGTGTAGCGTTCTTTTTCAGAATCAACAGAGAATGTCACTGCGGTTGCAGTTCCTAAGCTATACTCAGTATTGCACGCAATACTACCGAGATCAGCAACGTCAATCAGATCGACGGCGATTCCTTCTTTACACGCGTAAGAAAAAGTGAAATTTCCAGCAGTTTCTGCTGCTTCCCAAGTGATGGTCACTGGACTAGCAGCGGTAGTCAGGGTAGTGTCGCTTACTACTTTGAGTGACCAAGTATTTTCATCAGTGCTTACGAGATCGAGACGTCGTTCGTTGAGGGTTTCAGCGAGAGAGGCGAGAGAAGAAAATGCGTTTGGAGCCAAGCCCACCAACTTCACCGATAGCCACGCAATCAAAATAACGGTGCTGATGAAACCAATAATAGCGATAGATTTAAGAAGAGAGTCCTTCTTTTGCTGCCGTTCTTGCTCGTTCATAGTTTTCAGAAAATACCATAACGAAAAACGTTTGTCAATATACAAACAGACATCCTTCACGTACGCTTGTAACCAAGACAGAAGGAGCAAAACATTGACTTTTGTATTAAATGTATTATAATTATTTAATATATGAACGCTCTATTTGATCGAATCTGGAGTCAGAAATGGGTGTTTTTAGGCACTTTCTTTGTGGTGTTTACGTTGACGTATTTGGTTTTGCTCGCTTTTGATATGCTGCCTGAACCGAAAGTAGCTGATGCAGGATCAGTTAGGGCTGTTTCAGCTTCTGCTACGATTAAGGAAACGTCTGGTGTTGAGTCAGTTGACCAAGTGAGTGCTCAAGCAGAAGAGGTTACGGTTTTGAACGATGAAACTTCTGTAACCACTGAGCACCTTGATACGCAGGTGTCTGGCAATGATTCAGCTCAAATAATTCTCCCGACAGTTCTCTTCATTCCAAAGCTCAATCGTTCGGTCGCAGTACTCAATCCGACTTCTCGCACCGTGGTCGATCTCGACACGGCCTTACTTGAGGGTGTAGTGCGACATCCTGATTCTGCAACCTTGAACCAAGAGGGCAATGTATTTATTTTGGGACATTCTAGCTATCTTCCACAGGTCTTTAATAAAAGCTTCCAAGCTTTTAATGGTATCCAAAATTTGGAATGGGGGGATAAGATCGAACTGACTGCAACTGACAGTATTTATATTTATCGAGTTGAAAAAGTGTATCGAGCCCGAGCACAGGATGTTACGGTGCCGATTGCAGGGACAGGAAAGATCCTGACGCTGGCTACTTGTAACAGTTTTGGCAGTGTTGATGATCGATACATCGTAGAAGCGAAACTCATCGAGACACGAAATCTATAGTGCCTTGACAAGACTCGTTTTATTACTTATCATTTAATTATTAGTGTAGTTCTCCCGTGGTGTGTGGACCACTCGTTCTCCGTCTTTGAAGCACGTCTTCAAGAAGCTTCGTGAGCTTCGGTACTCTTGCGTAACAATTTTGGTGTAGGTGAGAGTATAAAGCTTATGAATAAACTGGGAATTGTTATGAATAAAAACACTAAAACCATTGTGGGTATAGCAATGGTGTTTGTGATGGGTCTTGCATCCATTGTTGTACCAGCTACGACCTTGATCGCAGCCACTGAGCTTGAGTCACAATTTGGATTCGAGACTGGTTTTACTTACGATAATGCATCAAGTGCATTTGATACGACCGAACCCGGAGTGGTGGTGGTCGAATCAGAGAGTAGTTTTACCGAATGTGCGCTTGAAGCCAGTCGAAACTTGGTGACAGTTGGGGAAAGTATTGATCTCAGTTGGTACACGAGTGGCTTTGATAGCGTCACTATAAATGGTGAGGCAGTATCTGGAGATTCTGGATCAGTAACTATAAATAACCTTCAGAACAGCACGGTCTTTACGCTGCAGGCACTCAGTCAAAATGGTTCGCGCTGTACAGAACAGGTGATTGTTACCTGTATTCCACCAGAGGAACCAAAAGAGTGTGAACTACTCGTGCAAAAGTCGGTTAATACCGCTTCCGCTCTCCCAGGAGCTGAACTTACCTACACCATAACAGTAAAGAATGTCGGTGATGCGAACTGCTCTGGCGGCGGAGTGAAGATCGAAGATGTTATAGATCCCAATCTTTCATACCTAAGGCATACTGTTACTAGTAACTTCACTGCAGGATACGGCAGCGCGCCAGTCTACACGAGTACCGATCGTACGCTTCATTTCAATGGAGGTACACTGGTACCTGGAGAATCAGGCACCATCACTTGGACAGGGAAGGTGCAGTCACCGACCCAGTGTGGTGATTTTGAAGTAGAGAATCAGGCGAAGGCTACCGCAGTTGAACTTAATAATTTTCAGACATGGGTATACAGCCAACGTGTCACTACCTTGATCGATAATGACTGTGTGGTTCCGCAACCTCCAGTGTGTACACTGGTGCCATCTACGCAAACGGTTGGCTATGGTGGCTCGGCCGTACTGACATGGACTACCGATCATGCAACAGTGGTAACGCTCACTGATTCTGGTTCGGTAGCGCTTGATGGAACAGTAACAACAGCTCCACTTTACACAAATAAGACATATACGCTCCTGGCAACTGGTCCAGGTGGACAGGTTACTTGTACGGCAGCTGTAATTGTTACTCCAGAACCACCAGCCCCAACCTGTACACTTCTTCCTACTACGCAAACTATTCAGACTGGTGGAACTGCTACTTTTACCTGGACAACTACTAATGCTGATACAGTGACGCTGACTAGTTTTGGTTCAGTGGCACTAAATGGCACCGCAACTACTGCATCGCTTACTACGGGTGGCACTTACGAATTGATCGCAACTGGTAACGGAAAGACCGTTTCCTGTACTGCTGCCGTTATGGTTCAGTCCACTCCTGTGCCGACCTGTGATAGTTTTGTTGCCAATCCAGCTACCATAATGGTTGGTTCTAGTACGACACTGGCTTGGCAAACTACAAATGCTGAGAGTGCATACATAAATAATGGTATTGGCGAAGTGGCGGTTGATAGAACGATTGTCGTGACACCACTGGCGAGTCTTACGTACCAGCTCACCTTAATCGGTGTGAATGAACAAGTCACTACCTGTTCCGTGCCTGTAACTGTCACTGAGGATCCGGTTCCTGTGTGTGAATTTCTTACTGCAACACCGAATTCATTGCCTGTTGGCGGTGGTCTGGTTGCACTGAACTGGAAAGTGGCAAATGCAGAAACAGTATCGATCTCACCACTTATCGGCGCGGCAGCACTCATCGGTTCACAATCAGTGAATGTTACGCAGTCGACAACCTTCACGCTCACGGCCATTGATGACAACGGTGATCAGGTGAGCTGTATTGCGCCAGTGGCGGTGGCTGACCCGGCCCCAGTCCTTACCTGTGCAGCAAACGTCTCTTTTAGCGCCTCTGACACTTCAATCGATCGTGGTGATAACACCGTGCTCACATGGAGTACTTCTGATGTAGATACCGTAGCGATCAGCACTATCAATGCGACAGCCCTTTCTGGTAGTCAGTCGGTCTCACCAACCAGTGATATTACGTATGTACTCATCGCGACTCGAGGTACTGAATCGGTGAGCTGTCCGCTTACGATTGATGTCTCTTCTGGCGGCGGTGGGGGCGGTAGTGTAAGTCCACGTTGTGAACTTACTATTTCAGACAAACATATCAAAGTCGGAGAGAAGATAACCCTCGAATGGGATACTACCAATGCGACAGAGGTAACCTTGTTTGATGATCGTGGTAAAGAGCTATTTACTACCGATGACTACTTGGCGGCTGATAAGAAAAAGTATTACGACCATGAAATTACCCTGAAGCCAACGCGTGATACTGAATACACCCTCTTGGCTGAACGAAGCAGTCGTGATGAAGAGTGTACGGTGAAAGTGGATGTTACTGATGACGTCGTGGTATTACAGACCCGCACTCAAGACCCACTTGTAGCAGGTATCTCCCTCAGCCAGGTTCCATATACAGGATTCGAAGCTGGGCCGTTCATGACTGCAATGTTCTATTTGCTCTTGATCGCGTGGTCACTCTACATTACCTATCTGCTTGTGCTTCGTAAGCAAATGGCTGCTGGAGCAAGCAATGATCATATTGTAGTAACTCCAAACGAAGTCGTGATGCAACAGGCTGAGACAATTCGACCAGATCTGTTTGTAAAGACCGCAGTGGTTGCACCGGTCCGTACTGAGCAGACACCTGATAATCTTCCGATTGGGCCAGCGATCGTGGGATATGAGAACTTGGCCAAAGCTGAACCGGTGATGGCAAGTAACCCACATCAAGTCGGAGAGACGGTCGTGACTGATCTTGAAAATCGAGCACATGCTCAAAAGACATTGCTTTCAAGTGATGCGGTTCGTCACTTCATTAGTACGACTGACGGTTCAGTGAATCGACATGCCTTACTGGATGAGGTCATTGCCGAAGCAAAGAAGACTTATCCACTAGAAGATGGTTGGATCGTGGTCAATGAATCACGCATGCGCAATCTTTGTACTGCTTGCAAAGAGCATCATCTTGCATCGAGTGCACAGCCATTTGTTCCAGCAACAGTTCCAGAGGGAACAGGATCACTCGCTGAAGCGATCGTGACGGGTAATATTGTGGCGGCCTATCAGATGATTGGTAATCGCCCGATGTTTGCACTCGCTGATGCTGCAGCTGACTTGGATGCGGTTTACCGCAACCGCCAGGGAGGTAAGGCAAAGGTTTCAGAAATGCTCACTACTGAGACAAAGCAGCTATCTGACGAACAGGTTAAAAATGCTATATCAGCACTCACTGCAGCCCTTGATGGTACGTACACCAGCGAAGAAGAAGCGGTGAAAGTAGCAATTATGAAAGCGGTGAAAGCGGTGGCGTAAAAGAGAACGAAATACAAAATAGCCGGCCCGAAGGGGCCGGCTATTTTGTACCATCTGCTTCTTTATACGTTTACTTCAGAAATTAATTTCGCGATCAGAGTGTCGACGTTCATAAGTTCTGATGTCGCGGTGTCACGTGACTCGAGGGTGACTGTTTGGCTCTCAACTTCTTTATCACCAATGACGATGAAGTAGGGAAGTCTCATTTGTTTTGCGTTGCGAATCTTCTTACCCATTCCGTCATTTGAAGTGTCGAGGTTCACGCGGAATCCAGCTTCACGAAGAGCTTCAGCCATTTCGGTTGCGTAGGGTGCGTGCGCATCCGCAACCGGAATGACGGCTAGTTGAGTCGGCGAGAGCCAGAGTGGGAAGTTGCCGGCAAAATGCTCGATCATGATGGCCATGAAACGTTCCAGCGAACCAGCAATAGCACGGTGGATCATCACTGGTGTTTGCTTCTTGCCTTCGTTGTCAGTGTACTCGAGTCCAAAGCGCGCTGGCATATTGAAGTCGAGCTGTGCAGTTGCGAGTTGTCGTTCACGACCAATAGCGTCTTTGAACATGAAGTCTAGCTTCGGTCCGTAGAAGGCAGCCTCACCCTCGATACGTTTGTATGGAAGATTGAGACGCTGCGCAACATTTTCAAGCATTGATTCTGCTTTCTCCCACACCTCACGTCCACCGAGGTATTCTTCTGGTTCATTTGGATCACTCACCGAGAGAGACACCCAGAACTTTCCTTCTTCGAACATCCCTAGCGACGTATAGAATTGCTTGATGACGTTCACAATGTTTTCGACTTCTTGGTCGATCTGGTCGACGGTACAAAACACGTGTCCATCGTCTTGGGTGATGCTACGCACTCGCCCGAGACCAATTAGTTCGCCCGCTTGTTCATCGCGGTAGACCATGGTGGTCTCCGCAAAACGCAACGGCAATTCCTTGTATGAGCGCGGGCGGGCGTCGTAGATCTGGGTGTGATGTGGGCAGTTCATTGGCTTCATGACAAACTCCGCGTCAGATTGACCTTTCACATGGAAGAGTTCATCCTTGAATTTTTCCCAGTGACCAGAAGTTTTGTATAGGTCACTTTTTGTTATATGTGGAATGGTCACTTTAACGTAGCCGTATTTGGCTTGTATCTTCATAATCTTCTCCACAATGAGGTCGCGCATGAGGGTGCCGTTCGGGGTGAAGAGGGGAAGACCAGGACCAACGAGTTCTGAGAAGGTGAAGAGGTCTAGCTCTTTACCAAGCTTGCGGTGGTCGCGGGCCTTGGCCTCTTCGACTTGCTTCTCGTAGGCTTCGAGTTCTTCTCTGGTTTCAAACGCGAGGCCGTAGATGCGGGTGAGCATTGGGTTCTTCTCATCGCCACGCCAGTAGGCACCGGCGACTTTGTCGAGCTTGAAGGCGTCGGTATCGAGTTCGTCTTTCGGGTGCTCACAGTGACCACCGCGGCAGAGGTCGGTAAAACCACCGCAAGAGTAAAGAGTGATCGGTTCGCCTTTAGCTTCGATCTCGGCAATGAGTTCCAGTTTGAACTGATTGCCGGCAAAACGTTCGCGGGCGACTGTTGCCGACACTTCCTCGTGGCTGAACTCAGTCCACTTATTGAGGAGCTTCTTCATCGATTTTTGGAGGTCCTTGAGGTCGGCATCGCCTGGCGCTTCACCGCCCGAGAAATCGATATCATAGTAAAAACCGTTGTCGATGGCTGGGCCAAGAGTGAGCTTGGCGTGTGGGTATTTTTCTAGCACTGCTGCCGCCAAGAGGTGGGCGAGCGTGTGTCGTTTGTGTTCTAGTGATTCGTTCATGATAAGTAATTGCCAGTCGAGCGACAGTGCGTACTATTTTGCTCAACGTCCTCGCCTTCTCGTTTTTATGGTCGGACTGAGCGTCCTTTCTAAAAACTAGGTCAGTCTGCGGGAGGTTTCGCCAACAGTACTCTCTGTCGCTCTTTAGGGTGTTTGCTAGTAAAATAAAAACGTCCGAGTGAAAATTCAAAAGCCTTTGAATTTTCACTCGGACGATCTTGATCGCGGTTCCACCGAGTTTCCGTGCAGTATCCCGCACGACACTTGATTGTGACAGATTAGACGGGGAGTGGAATTCCTCATGGGTGCTCGCTTCGCTCGCACCCTAGCGGTTGGTAGCCGCCACAATCTCTGCACTTCTTATCCTATCGTGTCGATGAGTATTGTCAAATGTTATGTAGTACTAGAGATTGGCTCACCAACCAACTCATCATTGCCAAGTAATTTCACTTTATCGATCAAAATACTCGGTTCATCGTTACGCAGGTTGAACTTACCCTTGATGGCGACACAATTGCCTGGCACTAGTAACTCACGATTGTCGTGGTAGGTTTCGGGGAAGGCGACGGTCTCAATGCTGTCGTCTTGATCAGCGATCTTAATGAAGGCCATACGATCGCCTTTTTTAGTTAGCAGCTCTTTGACCGACTCCACCAGGCCGGTGGTAACCACCGTGGTGCCTTGGTAGCCTTTCTTTACTTGCGCGATACGCGGTCGTTTGGCCACTTCATCAGCGACCGCATCGAGGGGGTGGCCAGACACATACACGCCAAGCAGCTCCTTCTCCCAGAGTAATTTTTGACCAGTAGGAGCAGGGTCGGCAGGGGTAAGGGTGAGCCCGGCAACTTCGGCCATGCCACCAAAGAGAGAGTCTTGGCCCGTTTCCTTACCGGCGACGTGTTCGCGGTTGTAGGCAAGCAGGTTGTCGAGGTTTGCCATTAGCTGCCCGCGTTCGCCAAAGGAATCAAAGGCACCAGTGGTAATGAGCGCTTCCAAGGATTTTTTATTAAGACCGCGATCGTGGATGCGCGTCAGAAAATCTTGCAGTGAATTGAAAGCACCACCTTGCTTGCGTTCTGCAATGATGAAATCAGCTATCCCTTCACCAAAATTTTTAATCGTAGTGAGACCAAACCGAATGGTATTTTTGCCCGGCACCACCGAGAAGTCAGAAAATGATTCATTGATGTCGGGTGGAAGCACTTCGATCTTCATGCGCTCACACTCGTGAATGATCTCGGAGATCTTTTCGGTATCACCCGAGTCGGCGGTGAGTACAGCCGACATGTACTCGACAGGGAAGTTCGCCTTCATGTAGGCGGTCTGGTAGGCGACTCGGCCATAGCTCGCGGCGTGCGCTTTGTTGAATCCGTACGCTGCGAACGGCTCAATGAGTCGCCATAGTTGATCGGCTTTTGCTTCGGTTAGACCATGTTTGACAAAGCCCTTGAAGAGTTTGTCCTTCTCGGCGGCCATGACCTCGGGAATCTTTTTTCCCATCGCCTTGCGGAGTTTGTCGGCCTCAAGCCATGAATAGCCAGCGAGCTTGATCGATGTCATCATCACGTCGTCCTGGTAGGTGATCACACCGTAGGATCGATCAAGGATCTCTTCGAGTCGTGGATCAAGGTATGTCACCAAAGCTGGATTGTGCTTACGCTCAATGTAGGTTGGGATCATTTCCATCGGACCAGGGCGGTAGAGTGCTACCATCGCGTTGATGTCGTGGATAGTGGTCGGCTTGAGTTGTTTGAGGAAGGCGGTCATACCCGAGCCGTTAAGTTGGAAGAGCCCCATTGTCTCGCCGCGCGCGAGCATGGCAAAGGTTTTTCCGTCATCGAGTGGAATGTTTTCAATATCAATCTGTATGCCGTGAATTTTATCTACGCGTTTCACCGCGTCGGCGAGGATGGCGAGGTTTTTTATACCGAGGAAGTCAAACTTGAGGAGACCAACGCCATCCTCGCCGACGCTTTTCATTTCATACTGGGTGATCAGTTTGCCGGTCTTCGGGTCGGGTTGCACGGGTACGAATTGGTCGAGTGGCTCGGGTGCGATCACGACACCAGCTGCGTGCACACCAAGGTGACGCACGCGGCCCTCGATCTGCTTTGCGAGGTCGATCACTTCGCGACTTTCCGCGTCTTTTTTATAGAGCTCGGCGAGATCAGGTTCGATCTCGAGTGCCTTGGTGATGGTCATCGGGAAGCCCTGGCTACCCATCGGGATGAGTTTGGCGATACGATCGCCGGTTGAGTAGGAATGACCAAGGGCGCGTGAGACATCGCGCACGGCAGCGCGGGCCATCATAGTACCGAAGGTACCGATTTGTGCGACCTTGTCTGCGCCATACTTTTCTTTTGCATACTCGATGATCTCATCGCGTCGATCGTCGGCGTAGTCCATGTCGATATCCGGGGCAGAGGGACGTTCGGGGTTGAGGAATCGTTCAAAGGGCAGTTTATATTCCAGTGGATTAACATTAGTAATCCCCAGGACATACGTGGTGAGCGAACCAGCCACCGAACCACGAATGGTAGTGAGAATACCGCGCTCGCGCGCTTCACGAATGAGGTCACCCACCACAAGAAAGTACTTGGCATAGCCTTTCATCTTAATGACATCAAGCTCGAACGAGAGTCGCTGCTTTAGTTCTGGGTCTTCTGGGTCGAGGCCGCGCCACGTCACTCCCTCCCAAGCCGTCGTGTTGAGTTCGTCGTCTGGCTCACGACCACTCTCAATAATGTAATCAGGGAAGTACCAGTGGGTACCGATCTCGATCTCGACTGTGCACATCTCTGCGATCTTCACGGTGTTACGCACTGCTTCAGGGGTATCGGCAAACCACTCCTTCATTTGTGTCTGTGTGGTGAAAGAGAAATTTTCGCCGGTATCATGATCGGCCGTGGTATCAACCACGCCGCCGCTCTGGATCTTGATCATGGTTTCACGAGCCAAACGGTCCTCTGGCTTGAGATAGTAGACATCGTGGGCAGCGACGAGGGGAGTATTGGTTTTTTTGGCGAGTTCTTTAATACGAGCCTGATTTTCTTCATGGCCGAATATTCCGGGGTGATGAGAGATCTCGAGGTAGCAATCATCGCCAAAGAGTCGCTTGTACCAATCAAGGCGCTCGGCAGCTTTATCAGGGTTCACGTCCTTAAGTGCCTGTGCCACTTCGCCGGCAAAAGAGGGAATGATACAGACTAGGTCGTCTTTGAATTTTTCGAGGAGCTCATCGTCGATGCGCGGACGATAGTAGAAGCCATCGAGGTTGGAAGCGGTGACGATCTTGATGAGGTTTTGGTAGCCGTGAAAAGTTTTGGCAAGCAGAACGATCCGGGAGCGGGGCTTGTCGATATTTACTTCTTTATCAAAACGGGTGCGCGGCGCGAGAAAGGCGTCGAGTCCGAGGATCGGTTTTATTCCTTCTGCAGTGCAGGCCTTATAGAAATCAATCAGCCCATAGAGAGCGCCGGCGTCGGTGAGAGCTAGCATTGTTTGGCCATCGGCCTTGGCGGCCTCCGCAAGTTCCTTGGGGGTCGGGACGGCGTTGAGGAGGGAGTACATCGAGTGGACGTGCAGGTGGACGAAGTCAGGGCTGAGTGGCTGTGGTTCGGACATGGTGGGGTCAGTATAACATCTCATTCGCATTGATGAAAAATGAGCCAGGAGCAGGTTGATATGATTGTCAGACTCAACGTCCTCGCTCCGAGTATTGTCGCTGCGAATGTCTCGCTAGACAATCATATCAACCTGCTCCATCACTTACAAACCAGCTCTTCGCTTCTTGAGATTAATGCTGAAGATTTCTCGCAAGATTCATTTTTCAACAGATTTCGCACAGAAATTAGTAATTGGTATACTGGCAGATAATGAAATTGGAGTGGCTGATCGGAATAGACGAAGCTGGACGAGGGCCGCTGGCGGGGCCGGTCGCGGTCGGGGTGGTGAAAGTGCCAGCCGATTTTGACTGGGGGCTCATTCCAGGGGTGGGGGATAGTAAGCAGATTGCGGCGGAAAAGCGCGTAGCGCTTTTCCGCCGCGCGGAAGATCTTCGCCGCCACCGCCAGCTCGATTTTGCGGTCGCAATGGTCGGCTCCTCAGTCATTGATGAAAAAGGGATCATGTGCGCGATCAACCTCGCGATCGCGCGCTGTATCAAGCGCCTGGAGCTCGATCCAACCACCTGCCATATTCGCCTCGATGGCTCGCTTCATGCTCCAGAGTATTTTTCTCAAGAAACTATCATTAAAGGTGATGTTACCGAACCAGCCATTGGTCTCGCTTCAATTTTAGCCAAAGTTACTCGTGACAAGTACATGACAAGGATTGCTCGTCGTTATACGCAGTATGGTTTTGAGCAACATATGGGCTATGGCACAAAAGCACATCGGCAG
The DNA here is from genome assembly GCA_022730015.1 of Candidatus Elulimicrobium sp. Taxonomy (GTDB): domain Bacteria; phylum Patescibacteriota; class Minisyncoccia; order Phycocordibacterales; family UBA918; genus OLB19. The sequence continues at coordinate 15,069 of DZBU01000012.1, forward strand.
GCTATCGCTACGTACGGTAAATGTCCTATCCACCGGGTGAGCTATTGCAATAATATAAAATTGTTGTACAATACCAAATCCTCTAAGATTGGCTTTGAGGATGTTCTTTAGAAGAGAGGTACAGATGAAAAATCAAAACCAAAGAAACAGTGAAAAGACGCCGGAACAGCCTATTCAGAAAGCGCCCTTTGTTACAGAGGCTGAATTGGGAGCGTGTTGCGCTTGTCCGGGATATCAATTCCTAAAACCGCATCAGCGGCAAGAAGATGGAAAGATAAAAATCCGTTGTTTCCCAGCAAAATCTATGGTCGTTGCACAGACTGACATTGCCACCTACGAACAGTGCCAGGTTTATGCTCAAGATCGCAGATAAATGATTTTAATGCCCCCCAGTAAGGAGGGAGGAAGCCAGCGAGCGTAGCGAGCTGGCTTTTTTGTATGTTTCTACCTAAGTGGTTGCTTTTTTTAAGCTTTCTGCTATAGTTTCGCCACTATGGTAGTACGAATGCGTCACACGCGGTCACACACCGCAAACCGTCGTTCACATCATGCGCTCCAGGCGCCAACTTTGGCGACTTGTGCAAACTGTAGTGCAAAGCACCGACCACATCATATGTGTCTCGAGTGTGGGCACTACAAGGGACGCATGGTTGTGGATCTAACGGCAAAGAAACAAGCTCGAGAAGCTCGTTTACAAGCGAAGCGAGAAGCGATCCAATCACAACAGGGCGGCGTAGCAACACCCGCTACAACAGAACCTGAAGTAAAGCTAAAAAGTAATTCTTAAGAAATTGCTGGGCCACATAGTCCAGCAATTTCTTTGTAATGTGTGGATTTTTTACTGACGTACCATTTTTTAATGGTACACTGTGTGCAGTAAAAGTTTAGTACATTTGTATGGCAAATCGACATTTATCACGCAGCATTGTTCTTCAGTCACTCTTTGAGTGGGATTTAAATGCGCTTGAAAAAAAAGCAGTGCACGATGTCTTGGAGCGTAACGTTACCGAGTTTGCGCCCAATAAGACCGATCTGCCATTCATGAGTAAACTACTTGATGGAGTAATGGCCAAGCAGCCAGAACTTGATCTTGTCATAGAAAAGGCCGCACCAGAGTGGCCGATTGATCGTATTTCTCCTGTCGATCGAAACATTTTACGCCTCGGACTCTACGAGTTGCTATTTGCTGACCGTTCCGAAGTACCAGCAAAGGTGGCTATCAATGAAGCAATCGAGCTCGCCAAACAGTTTGGCGGTGATAATAGTAGTCGTTTTGTAAACGGCGTACTTGGAGCTGTCTACAAAGAGATCGGTGAACCAGGAAAAGAAGAACAAAGCAAGCGTCGCAATCGTGAGGTGCCCTTTGAACAGATGCCGATCGAGCGCCTCGCCGGGGCAGTGGTCTATGCTGAACATGGTGGTCAGATCTACCTAGCACTAGTCCATGATATTTTTGGACATTGGACTCTATCAAAAAGTAAGGTGCGAGAAGATGAAAAAGTCGAAGAAGGCGCAGTCCGTGCTCTCATTGAAGAGGTTGGTCTGCCGGTGACTATCGAAGCAGCACTTGGTCAAAACGAGTATATTGCCACCCAACCAGAGCGCGGCAAGCTCCGAAAACAAGTCTATTATTTCTTGGCACAAGCACCATATCAGGACATTGAACTTTTGAAGAAGGGTGGACTCGATGATGCAAAATGGTTCAGAGTAGCTGATATTCTTGAACTCAACTTCTATGAGGACATTTTACCGATCGTTACCAAAGCGATCACCATGCTAGTTGGCAGGTCCTCAAAATAGTGCTACTGTTCAAAAACGATTATTCTAATAGTGAACCGGGTATCCTCTATGGAAGCGCGAGATATACAGGCAGACTTAACTAAGTTACAAAAGGTACTAAATGCACAGTTTACCGATACTGCAGTGCTGCTTTCGGCGGTGACGCACCGCTCGTACCTCAATGAGCATCGAGAAGCAACTTGGGATCATAATGAACGACTGGAATTCCTTGGTGATGCTGTACTGGAATTGGTAGTGACCGACCATCTATTTCATAAGTACCCTGAGAAACCAGAAGGAGAACTGACGGCAGTGCGAGCGGCTCTTGTAAACACGGTGTCACTTTCGGCTGCGGCTGAGGATCTGGGTATCAATGATTATCTCTTAATGTCAAAAGGTGAGGCTAAAGACGTTGGTCGTGCCCGACAATATATTCTCGCTAACGCGTTTGAAGCTTGTATTGGTGCTATCTATCTTGATCAAGGTTACGATGCAGCTAAACAATTTATTGCTGATCGTTTGTTCGCAAAGACCGACGAGATCGTACATAAGCGTCTCTGGCAAGATCCAAAGAGCCGCTTTCAAGAATTAGCACAGGAGCATGCTTCGGTCACTCCTACCTATGAGACGATCACTCAAGACGGTCCTGATCATGACCGAGTTTTTACCGTTGGAGTATATTTAAGAAAAGAATTTGTGGCAGAGGGAAAGGGTCGCTCAAAACAAGAAGCTGAACAGCAAGCGGCACAGGCGGCAATTATTGCCAAAAATTGGGAGTAGCCTATCTATTGCAGATGAGAGTGCCAGTGGTGATACTGGTCGTGCTATAATTTTTTAATGCGAACTTGGTTCCAAAGAATAGTGAAACAGCAAGGGTTTACCTTGGTGGAAATGTTGGTCGTGCTTACGATCATTTCTTTACTCATCGCGGTGATCTCAGTTGGTATTATCGATTCAACTGCGTCTTCACGCGATACTCAGCGTAAAGCCGACCTGCGCAATGTACAACAAGCCCTCGAATTATACAGACAAGAAAATGGCCACTACCCAGCCGGTTGTAATGGTGTCAATTGGTCGGGTCAGATCGGGACTGGCTTCGCTTGTCCTGGTGGTTCATCAGAATATATCGTCGGTTTAGCACCAAAATACATACCAGTGTTGCCAACCGACCCCAATCTTTTTGGGACGTATTCGGGATATGTATACCTTACCAATGCTGATGGAACGGTCTATAAGTTCGTTGCTAGAAACACGTTAGAAACAGAAGTATTTTCTGCTTATGGTCACGAGTTCCAAGCTTGTGATGTAGTTTTGGATCCATTGGGTAATGTGCAATCAGGGGTTATGGCTCTTGGTGCCAGCTGTGAAAGTTACTACAACAGTTCTTTACCGCTGGAAGGGGTTCGCTGCACGCTTGCTACCTGTAATCTTGTCAGATCAGGTGGTAGTTTTTATCGACCACAAGACGCAAATAACGAGTGTGAGTTGACCAATATCAGCACGAGTCTTGCTGTGTGGGGTGGTTATGCTGACCCGGCTGATGTTGCTATACCTGGTACTGATGATCAAAAAGTAGAGCATGGTACAGAACTCGTCATTTGTGCTATGCCGCCAGTTATTTAATGCATACGTCTGATTGGGTGCTGTGTGTACACATGACCAGATTCAGATCAGTGCAGATGGTATGATGGCAGATATGAAAAACGCTTTTTTAAAAAACGGATTCACACTCATTGAAATACTGGTGGTCATTACGATAATCGGTATTTTGTCATCGATACTGTATGCCTCTTTTGGGGGTGCGCGCGACGAAGCTCGTAATAAATCTATCCAAGCCGAGATCAAAGAGGTGCAGCTGGCCCTCGAACTATATAAAGCGCAGTATGGGCAATATCCAGCTACGCCGAGTGGTGCCTGCAGTACTCCGGTTGGAGCAACAGCTAAAAAGGCTAACAGTACAAACGCTTCTTGTACTTCAGGGTACATTGAGAGTTTAGTACCAGATTATATTTCAGTGCTGCCTTCGCATGAGCTATCGGCTAATCCAAGCTGCAATATCAGCTACCAAGTGGCCAATGATGGTTCGTGGTACAAGCTGACCGCCGAACGTTGTCACGCGGGAGCGACGGTGGCTTCTGAGGGAGTGCAGGCTGGGGACGAGTTTGCGCGGTGCCTCATATCGTGTGGTGCGGCTTGTGATCCCACTGATATTGATTTCTACGAATCCTACGCTGTCTATAGTGCTGGAGGTGAGTGCAAGATCTAATCATGTATCTTAAAGAACTCACCATCAACGGCTTCAAATCCTTCGCCAAAAAAAGCGAGCTGGAATTTTCTGCGCCGATCACGGCGATCGTTGGGCCAAATGGTTCGGGCAAAAGTAACATTGCAGAGTCTTTTCGTTTTGTACTGGGTGAGCAATCAGTCAAATCGCTTCGAGGAAAGCGTGGCGAGGATCTCATCTGGGGCGGCTCCGAAAAAGTCTCCCGCGGCAATCGGGCCAGTGTGGAGGTGACCTTTGATAATAAAAGCCGTGCCTTCGCACTTGATTTTGACGAGATTCGGATCGAACGCATCGTGCACCGTGATGGTCAAAATGAGTACAAGCTCAATGACTCGGCTGTGCGCCTCAAAGACATCCATGAGCTACTAGCTAATGCGAACATAGGCCCGACTGGTCACCATATCATTTCGCAGGGTGAGGCTGATCGGGTGTTGGCGGCTGGCCCTAAGGAGCGACGGGAAATGATCGAAGACGCGCTTGGCCTTAAGATCTACCAGCTTAAGAAGCAAGAGACCGAACACAAACTTGAAAAAACCCGCGAAAATATCGCGCAGGTAGAATCACTCCGTCGCGAAGCCGCACCACACTTGAAATATTTGAAAAAACAGGTGGAAAAAGCCGAACGAGCATTGGAGGTGCAAAAAGAGCTCCGAAGTAAGTACGCGGAGTATTTGAAACGAGAAGATACGTACGTGGCATTTCGTAGCGACGTGTTACATCAAGAAAGATTGGTCCCGGCTGACAAATTGACTGTTGTACAAGAGCGACTAGAGGCTATCAAAATTCGACTACAAAAAGTTCCAGAGACCACAACAGACAGCCGATTGTTGGAAGCAGAAAAAGCGTTCCAAAATGCCGCCAGACAGCGTCAAGAAACTGAACGTGAGCTCAGCAAGCTAGAAGGACAGATCTCGTTTTTGGAGCGCCGCCTAGCGACCGCGCAAGCAGTAAAGCCAGAGGTGAGCGGGGTGGTCCCTCGAGCGCAGCTTGAAAAGCTTGTAGCGAGTATCGAAGTGATGGTTGAGAAGGCTTTGAGTAAGGGTGGGGAATCAGTCCTCGAACGCACACTGTCTGACCTGCTCCACCAACTAAGAACCTTTTTGAATCGAGAAGCTGGTGTGGTGATAGACACTAGCAAGGCTGATCAAGTAGAGCTTGAGCAATTACAAAAAAGTCTTAAAAAGGCAGAGACACAAGTAAGAGAAGCGATCGAAGTTGAGCAGCGATCGAGGGAACGAGTCGAGACACTACGGGCCGCGCAAGTGGCGGATTCAGAGAAAGACCGCGAAGCAGAGCGAGAGATGTTTGCGCTTATTAATGAGCGACGAGAACTCGAGAGTACGATACGCGTGATCGATGGTGAGTTGTCAGTGTTGGAACGTGACCGAAATGATTTTAAACAACAGCTTCAAGAAGCGGTCGCGCTTTTGGGGCGTGGCGCGGCTGACTACTACGCTTTTGAAGTTGTTGATGAGCAAGGGCACTGTCTGGCTGATGAAGTGATCGCTGGTGAAGATCGGTCAAGGCAGCGCACCAGACAGTATGAGCTAGAAAAACTCAAGATCCGCCTTGAGGAGCTAGGTGTCGGCGCAACGGAAGATCTGCTTAAAGAATACAATGATGCCAGAGACCGAGATGAATTTTTGGCCCGTGAGTTGGCTGATCTTGAGCAGTCGGTTGATAACCTCAAAAAACTTATTATAGAAATGCAAGAAAAATTGCATGAACAATTTTCGATCGGTCTTGAGAAGATCACGAAAGAATTCAATACTTTTTTTACGTTGATGTTTGGCGGTGGTGCAGCCTCACTTGAACGAGTGAAGCTAAAATCGCGTTCTGGTGAAGAGGGGGAAGGGGAAGACGGTGTGGCCGAAGAAGGGGTCGATCTACAAGTGTCGCTCCCTAACAAACGCGTGAAGGGACTCGAGATGCTTTCGGGCGGAGAGCGGGCGCTTACCTCGATCGCGCTCATTTTTGCAATGAGTCAGGTGAATCCACCACCTTTTATCATTCTAGATGAAACTGACGCAGCTCTCGATGAGGCTAATAGTCGCCGCTATGGTGACATGATTGAGGCGCTAGCCAAGCGTTCGCAATTGGTACTCATCACGCACAATCGTGAGACTATGAGTCGGGCAGGTATTCTCTATGGTATTACAATGGGAAGCGACGGTGTTTCGAAGATCCTCTCGGTAAAATTTGACGAAGCGGCAGCCGTGGCAAAATGAAATGAAACAAGGAACGAAGTGACTGTGTTGAATTTTCGCCAGTGATATACACCCTCCCCGGTGCGTATCACTGGCGGTCCATTGCAATATCAAGCAAAACGTGTCATAGTTGCGGTCGGTTGCTCCTTCATATCTAAGGGGCTTTTGTATTGTCCCTAGGGACTTTTAAAGGAGGTGTACCTTGAATACTATCAGAAATTTGCTTCTGGCTGTGGCGTTGCTGTTTATGCCGTTTACGGCTTCGGCGGTTGTCGTCATGACCGACGGTACCTTGGTGGTCTATGACCCGAATGAAACGTATGTGGCAGAGGGTGTGCTTGGACCAGCTCCGGCAGGAAGGATCTCTTCCTTCAGCATTGGTTGGACCTACACTAACCCCACCTACAGTAACTACGTGGCGTTGACAGCGGTACCTGATGATCTGATTGGCTACTTGCTATGGGATCTCACAGCAGGTATGGACGCAAGTGGTCTTTTGTTCGACGGTGGTTATCTGCTGGCTGGAGAGAGCGACGTGGCTGTGCTTGGGGGTTTCCCAACTGCTTCGGAAGAGAATCCACGAACAATGTGGTTCTCCATGGTCGCACCTGATATGCCGACTTCGATCGCTTTTGGTCCGAATGTCAACAATAGTCTGCTGACTACGCCAGTACCTGAGCCAGCCTCGGTCTTTCTGATGTTGGCCGGTCTGGGAATGGTCGGTTTTATGGTCAAGCGACGCAAGTTTGCAACCGTTGGTGTTTGACCAGTGGTGGCTCTGGCGCGGTGAAGGAATCCTTTAGGATTCCTTCACCGCGCCTTTTTCTTTTTATGCATATGCGCGGTGCGTGGGAAAAGGGCCGTGTCTACAATAATACTCTCTGCTATGATAGGGGTAATGTTCAAAGAACGCTTTCCAAGTAGTAGCGATGATGGGCGAAGAATGATCCCGCAAGAGGGTACGGATGTTGGCTATGGACCAACCTATGAATTTAAGAGAGCCGTTGAAGAAGATGAATTGCCTGAGCTAAACGAGCAACAGCGATTGGGACTTCGTGAAGTTCTCGCGTCACTCGGTCAAAAACTACGTCGGCTGGATCCCGCTACTGAAGAAGGGTCATCAGACTTAGTCCAAGAAGTAGGAATTTCAAAGGCACCGCAAAGTGAGAAAAATTTTGATCCGAGTCGACGACGTTTTTTTAAAGATGTGACAGCTGGAGTCACGGTCATGACTGCGGCTGCCGTGGGGGTGGATATGGTGAGGGGGCAGCCAAAGGATCTTGAGTGGTCGGATGATCCCGAGCAGTCACATAATGAAGGTGAGGCTACGCCTGAGGTCACATCAGCTCAATCCGAAACCATTGAAGTTGCAAAAATAGACTCTGACTTTGAGAAGGAAACTACCAGGTATAAACTTCCTTTTCTACTTAAGAGAGACGAGATCTGGTTTGTTGATAGTGAAGGATTGCCAGTTGGAGAGCCAGTGAGATTGGAGGATATTGAGGGTGGACAAGGTCACTATTCACCAGGACCCTTTAATGAAGTGGGTATTTTGAAGACCGCTATTGATAATGACTGGCTAGAGCAAGCTAAAGCAAG
>DZBU01000023.1 GCA_022730015.1 Candidatus Elulimicrobium sp.
GGTGGCAATCCAGAGCTTATTACTGATGGAGTGAACGGTTTTTTGGTTGAGTTTAATGATGTGCCCGTTCTCGCCGAAGCGATCTCTCGTGTCCTTAATCATCCCGAGTCTCGCGAACGTATGGCGCAATCAGCCCGCGCTCGATCTAAACAGTTTACGAAAGAAAAGGTGGTGGGAGAGATAGCGATCTTGCTAAAAAGTATCCATGAATAAATCCTCCTTACGCATTATCGCAATTGGCTATGCAAAACGTGCCCTCGAACAAGGGACTCGTGAGCATGAACGAATGAAAAACTACGCTTCATTTTTTGATGAGTACCACGTGATTGTTTTTACGAGAAAGTCAGAGGGATTTCCAGATAAACAACAAGTAGGGAATTTATACCTTCATGCTACCAACGCACACACTCGAGTTGGCATGTTGTGGCGGGCGTATCTTATTGGGCGAGAGATCGTAAATAGTAGAACAAAGCAATACTTGGTCACGAGCCAAGATCCGTTTGAGGCAGCGCTGGTCGGTCGCGCGGTTGCCAAAGGCAACCGCGCGACCGACCATGTTCAGATCCATGGTGATGTCTTTAATCCGCGTAGCTACCAACATTCGCTGCTGCAGCGACTACGAGTGATCTATGGTCGGTACGTAGTCCGACATTCTAGCTGTATTCGTGTGGTGTCAGAACGTATCAAGCACAGTCTTATACTGCTTGGAGTACCAGCTTCAACAATTACGGTACTACCAATCTATGCCGAGCTGGAGCAGTTTCTTAAAATTGGTGCAAAGCGCACTCATGTCATCGCAGACAGTTTAGATTTTTTATACGTAGGAAGATTTTCCCCAGAAAAGAATCTTCCATTACTCATACGGTCGTTTGCAACGGTCGCCCAAAACTATGGTCATACACGACTAACTCTCCTTGGCTCGGGGCCACAGCGAGCAGAGCTCGTAGCGCTAGTGGCAAAGCTCGGTATTGCCGCCAGAGTCACTTTTCTCCCATGGACAGACAACGTGTCCGCCGCGATGGCAACCCACGATGTTTTTTGTTTATCTTCTGATCACGAAGGGTGGGGGATGGTACTGCTTGAAGCTGCCGCGGCAGGAATGCCAATCGTTACTACCGATGTAGGTTGTGCTGATGTCTGTGTGCGTGATGGAGAAAATGGCCAAGTGGTTCTTGTAGGCGATCAGGCAGGATACGTCACAGCGATGGAACGTTACTGCGTTGACCCAAGCTTGGTCGCTACACAAGGGGTGGAGAGCCATCAAATCGCACAATGTCTTGCGCTTCCAGAGGTGGTGTATCAACAGAAAATAGTGGACGCTTTCACTTCATGCGTACTATAGAAGCCTGCTATACTAAGCGGTAATGGCGAGACGTGATCTTTCTCATCGTGATGCTTCAGACCACGCGGCATCCGAACTCGAATACATTATCCGTAGTGAAAAACGGCTTTCTGAACCCGTGATCAAAAAGGTCTCGGTGGAGGAAGCGATGCGTGACAACCGAGTGTTTAAGGCGTCTTCTGATCGCAATATCACTCGTGTTCTTTTCATTTCCCAAAACACTGAGCTTTTAAACCCTATCCAGCAATCACTCGATGGGTACATAAACATCCGAGATCTCTTTGCCGAAGTGCACATTCTCATTTTGCGACCTGGTATTCCAGCCAAAAATCCGGTCTTGCGCGTGGCACCAAACGTGTGGTTATACACCGCTTCAGCAAAACACTGGTGGCAGACTCCTGCCGCTGGGTTTGCAATGCTAGAAGAGCAGCTCGAATTCGCGTCAGGCTTTCGGCCCGACCTGATCGCCGCACGTGATCCATTTGAATCGGCTCTGGTCGCCATCAAAGCTCAAGAGAAATATGGTCGTCCAACTCAGCTCCATATCATCGAAGACCACAGCACCGCGGAATTCATCAGAAAAGACCGACAGAATTTTTGGCGATTGTTTCTTCCGTTTTTCACTGTTCCAAAATTCTTGAGTGTCCGTACTGTTTCGTACGCAATGTTCAATCGACTCCAGAAAAAGTTCACCATCCCTGACCTCGATGTGTTGCCGCGTTATCAAAACTACGAAGCACTCATCGAACAGCCAGCCACGCTCGATTTGAAAGAAAAGTATCGGCCGTTTATTTTCTTCATGTTGTACATCGGTCCACTAGGGCACGAGAGTACGCTGTATCGAGTGCTCGATGCGGCACGCTTTGTGCTCCGTAATCCGCGGGTGGGGATGATCGTGCTTGGTGATGGCGCCGCCCGAGGCGAATTCGAAAAGCGCGCCAAGATCCTCGAGATCGAGCGACAAGTGGTGTTTGAAACGAGGGTAGAAGATGTCGTACCGTACCTCAAATCCGCCAACCTGCTTATTGTCAGTGATACCGATACCGAGAGTGAAGAGGTAGTGCTGCGGGGCGCTGCGGCTGGTATACCTATGATTATGTCACGTACCGACAAACGAGAAGACATCTTCGATCATGGAGAGTCAGCTTTTTTGTGTGAGGCGAGTGACGTGCAGGCCTTTACCGATCGTATCAACGATCTTCTTAATAGCGTTGGTCTTCGAAACATGTTTATCGAAAATGGCCAAGCGATCATTCGAAAGCTGTTCCATAGCGATGCTCGCGAATACCAAGAAGCGTACCGAACCAGTATTGAGCAAGCCTTTTTCGTAGAGCCAGACGAAGCTGCGCAAAGCCAAGATCCTTCGGGGAAGTAACCTGACGCAAGCTCCAAATATGCTATGATGGGCGCTATTATGGATAGACAAAATCTTACAGAAATAGTGAAGCCACAGAGTACGATCGATCGAGGGGGTATTTTGGTTGCTAAAGAAATTGCTGAGAAAACGGTGTGGGACAAGCTCGCTCTCGAGAACCCGACTCACGCTGTGATCTCGGCTGGAAGCGAAGCCGAGGCCGCCAAGAAATCAGCCGCACAAATCGCCGATATCAAAGCGCACGTACAAGCAGGAGATATTCTACTTGACCTAGGTACTGGCTACGGTCGGGTGGCCAAATATCTCTTGCCCCAAATGTCACTTCGTGGATATGTCGGTGTCGATAGTTCCTTCGAGATGCTTACGCTTTTCAAGCAGCACTATAGCGCCAGTGAAGCCGAGCAGCAGACCCCGCTTCTCCTTCTTAATGCTGACATCCACACATTGCCACTTCGTGACGCGAGTGTTGATGTGGTGATCGTGAGCGCGGTTTTTCTCCACAACCATAAGAGTGTGGTGGAACAAGCTATGGCCGAACTCAAGCGTGTGGTGAAGCCAGGAGGCACTATCCTTATTTATTCTTCTTTCCCACGCGCTGCGACGCTGATGGGGATGCAAGGATTGGCGTATCAAGCATTTCTCAATCTTATCGGTCGTCCTTTCAAGAATGGTCCGGTGCGCTACTACTGGCGCCGTGAGATCATGCATCTCTTCGACGGTTTTACCGAGGTAGAGCTAAAGCCGGTAGGGTATGCGCTGCTGCCTAAATCACTTATCTTTTTGCCTAAGCCAATCGATAAGGTCTGGCGCACGCTTGTCGCCAAGCCGCTTAATCGAGCACTTGAGTACATCACTCCCACTTTCCTTAAATACTACTGCGCCGTGCATTTTGATGTAGTGGCAAAGCGGTAGGGAGGAGAATCTTGGAATGGGGAGGTCAACAACCCGCCTCAAACGAAGTAGTTATTGACATAGTGTACACCAAAGTGTACACTTCATGCTATGAACACGACGACAAAATTCATTGGTATAAAAGAGTTTCGCCAGCATATGGCCGAATTTGCAAAAACTGCTCGGGAACAAAAGCAGCGTATTGTTGTCATGAATCGCAATAAGCCCCTATTTGAAGTAAAACCATTTGCAGATGACGTACACTTAGATTCTTTTGTGGCTTCGGTTGTAGAGGCCGAGGCTGATGTTGCTGCCGGTCGAGTGGTTTCTCATGATGACCTGGTAGAGCGACTTGGTCTTGCGTGAACGTATGTCAAAGCCAGTCAAGATCAACTACACAAACGTAGCGGAAAAGGAACTGCGTAAACTTACAAAAGAAACTGCGCGCCGGATCTTGAATAAAGTGCTCGAAAATACCCTCCAGCCAGATATTCTGGTTCGTGCCAAGCCTTTGGTCGGCAGACTTGCTGCTATGTATCGCTATCGTGTTGGAGATTATCGAGTAGTGTTTGTGCTCGATGACGCGGGTAATGTGATCATGTTGACTGTTTTGACCATTAAGCATCGTAAAGACGTATACAGATCATGAAACTCCTCATTGTCACACAGGTCATCGACACTGAACACCCGATACTGGGGTTCTTTCATAGGTGGGTGGAGGAGTTTGCCAAGCATTGTGAGCAGGTGCATGTTATTTGCTTGCAGGCCGGCAAGCACAGCTTGCCGGCCAACGTGACCGTCCACTCCCTCGGCAAAGAGCAGTATCTGCGGAAGCCTGGGGCGAGTGAAGATCTTCTCCAAAAACTCCGCTACACCCTCCGCTTCTACCACCTCATCTGGAGCCTGCGTCACGAATACGACAATGTGTTCGTCCACATGAACCAGATCTACGTTATCCTCGGCGCGCCGTTCTGGCGCGCCGTCGGGAAGAAGGTGGGGTTATGGTATGTCCATAAAGCTGCTTCATTATCGCTCAGGCTTGCTGAGAAACTCACGCATGAAATATTTACCTCTGCACCAGCTTCATTCACAATCAAATCAGACAAAGTGCACTACTTCGGGCATGGAATAGATATTGCTCGCTTCATTCCCATAGAGGTGTCAACCGACCACGATATTTTTACGGTAGCCCACATCGGTCGAATCACTAAGATAAAAAATATTGATACCTTGCTCGAAGCGGCCAAATTTCTTAGTGATCAAGGACGGAAGTACCGTTATCTGCTCTATGGGGAACCAGTGACCGCAATCGATCAGCATTATCACAAACAGCTCAAAAATACAGTTGCTGCACACGGTCTCCAAGAACAATTTCTTTTTTGCGGTTCGGTTCACAATGGTGATATTCCGCATTTGTTACAAGAAATTGATATCACGGTGAACCTTACTCCCACCGGTGGCCTGGACAAAGCAGTCATCGAATCTGCCGCAGCAGGAGTGCCGGTCATTTCTACCAATGAAGCGTTCAGGAGTTTTTTTGGTGACTATCAATCACAACTCCTTATTCCGTATCAAGACGCTTCCGCGCTTGCACAATCTATTGCTACCTTGGCGGATCTCCCATCGGCTGACAGTGTCATAATCAGCCGTTGTCTCCGCCAAGAGTCTTTAAAATTTGATGTATCTCAGCTTATTCCAAGGATTTGTGCGATAATGAACAAGTAGAATATTTACGGTAGAAATGTATGGAATATAAAACTCAAGTAGATAGGAAAAATTATAACTTTGAAAAGTATACTGATCGAAGCCGATGGATGAGTTATTGGCACCAGGTTAGAGAAATAGTTAGCCGCCCAGAGATTACTTCTGTGCTTGAGATCGGACCCGGTAACGGATTCTTACGCCAAATATTGCAAGTATATAGGCCAGATATTAAGTACCACACGCTCGATATTGCAACAGATCTAAATCCAGACGTTGTTGGTAGCGTGACTAAGATGCCCCTTGAGGATAACTCGTATGACGCTGTTTGTGCGTTTCAGGTACTTGAACACATTCAGTATGATGATTTTGAACCGGCTGTTGCAGAAATGAAACGTGTTGCCAAGCAGTATGTATTCATCAGCCTGCCACACTTTGGACCGTCAGTTGAGCTGTGGCTTAAAATACCTTTTTTAAAAAGGATAAAGTTCGCAACAAAAATATTCTTCCCTAAAGAGCACGTGTTTGGTGGGCAACATTATTGGGAAATTGGTAAAAAGGGTTATTCAGTCCAAAAGATACGTTCTGTATTAGTCAAATACCTCACTCTTATTGA
>DZBU01000003.1 GCA_022730015.1 Candidatus Elulimicrobium sp.
ATGAGGGTATTTTAGCACGTAACGGAGTGGTACTTTGGTTGTGGTGGGTGGAAAAGCAGGCGGCCCCGAGGGGGCCGCCTGCTTTTCATCTTCTGTCGTTAAGAACGAACCTAACCTGTCCAAGCAAAGAGCATGATCGAGAAGTCGGTCAAGCTGACCTTGCCATCACGATTGATGTCAGCTGGTGGGTCAGAATCACCGCCGTTACTGTTCCACCAATAGAGCAAAATAGAAAAGTCGATCAAGTTTACCTTTCCGTCGCGATTAAGATCAGCATTGATCGGCACATCAGCCGACTCCCCCACCCCATAAAATGTATATTCTGACCAGTTGGTTGAAACGCCATCAGCTTGAGCAGATTTTGTCCTTATCTGATACGTACCAACTGAAAAACCAGTCGTATCAATGGTCGTTGTCCAAAAGCCAGAAGTATTTGAGGTAACAGTAACGTCCTTTGTGATAGTGGAGCGGAGTTTACCATTCTGAATAGATACTGTTGCATTCGGAAGTGCGTACCCAGAAACAGTGAGAGTTTGCCCCGGATTCACTGGATCAGGTGAAACCAAGATTGATGGCGCAACGTTCACATTACTGAGAGCTGAAGTGCGTCCGCCAGTCACAGTGAACGAGGTGCTGAAGGTTGACGAGCGTGTTTTATCGGGACCAGAAGCATACACACCAAAGGTATAAACACCCCGAGCAATCTGATCAAGTGTAATCGAGTACGCACCAGTACCACCAGCTTTAGTCGTATCAAAGAATTTTCCATCAACCAAGATACCTACTTCACTACTAGGATACGCGTATCCCGAAATAACGACTCGCGCATCACCACTTTGATATGGTGCATCAGTACTTTCAAAACCACCACCCGCGGTAGCGCCATCACTACCACCAGAACCGCCACCGCCACCGCCACCAGAACCGCCAGTACCACTTGAACCACCTTCAAGCGGTTGTTGGCCACTAGATTCACCCGATGTACCACCACTGCCGGCTCCGGTACCAGTACCATCATTACCACTACCAGTACCGTCACCACTGGTGCTTCCTTCGGAGTTCGCTGTACCAGTTGGTAATTCATTAACCGTAAAAACGATCATAAAATCATCAATATTATAGTTCATTTCGTCGTCGATACACCGAACGTAAAATCTCTGGACTGAGTTTGGAATAACCATCACGATAGTAGAATGAAAAATGAGTCCTGTATTGGAAAAAGTATTCGGCATGACATTAAAATCAGTTCCTGGCACAGTGTCATATTTACAAATCGAAAACTCATCTGTCTCGAGTGATATCTCTACACTCAATGTCGTACCACCAACAGTACTGGTTGGTGTTGGGTTGAAACGATATGGCGGTATTGTTTCCCTTGTATCAACGCTTGGAATATTCACTTTTTGATTGAGAAAAATGACAAAATCAGCATTAGCAATCCGAACACCGTCATACACTTCTACCTTTACCTTATGCACTCCGGTAGTATTTGCATTAATGATCGGTTCAATATCGCCAGGCGTTGTAGTAGTACCAGTACTAGTGCTGTATGAAGTCACTGGTATGAGTGCTGTCGCAGTATGATTGCCGATCTTTATTTTGAGACGACTACCGGCAGCAATAGTAAGGTCAGACGCTAGCGTATACCGAATAAGCCCTGGAGAACCAGGCGTTATCTCGACCGCATCAACACCAGGACCAGCAGTTGCTGCCGCAGTTCGTGGCACACCATTAATTGAAAGTTCTACATTACGTTCTGCAAAGGTAGAAGTAGCAATAATCGTAAAGTCAGCAGGCGGCGTTATTTCAATGCTACTCCCCGGCGCAGCCGTCGTGTTTAAAATAAATTCAAGAGTATGATTCGATGATTCGTTTGGCCCCGAATCACTCAATGTGTCACGATACTCGATCACGTTGATCGCCTCCACAAATAGCGGACGCACAAAAACAATCCCGATGAGTACGATACAAAATACGAACGCAGCCAGTGGCCACATCTTGTTCGTCGGTATTGTTACCACGTTATTATTGTACCCTGCCGCATTAGCGATTTTGGTGAAATTACACAGGTCGTACTGCTTGTTGTTCGCGAGAACGGAGGTAATCGAGCGTGTAGTTAAGCACGATCAAAATAAGTAAGATGAACAGAACACTTGCCATAAGATACGTGCTAGTATCGGTACCACTTGAACCATTTGAGAGATCGACGGTAATCTCCCGTTCTTTCAGCGCTGCCTCACGTGCCGCCAGTTCGCGCTCTTTCTTGGTTAATTCTGCGGTTAGCATATTGAGCTCTGTCGGCTGCACCGATGCAGACATCCCGACAACATTGGCGAGATACTGATGAGTACCATCAGCAACTTGTTTACTTGATTCGCTCACTAAACCACTTTCAAACAATAGCACCACCGCACAAACCACCACTGCCACACGCAGACTTCGGTGATACGTACTTTCAGCCAAGGATTTCATACCAGTATTCTACCATCAGGCAAACAGAGCCAAAAGGACGATGAGGAACAGGGCTGTCACAGTGAGAGTGACCACCATCACCAGCAAGACTGCTGAAGAATTACCTCGACGTCGACGATAGATGACCCGCCGACCATGACTGATGTGAGCCAAAGACCGACGGATATAGAGTCGAACGAAGACAAAAACTACTAAAATGATTAGCGCGAATATTGCCAAAGCGGGACCGATTATGTTCATTGGGAGAACCCAAAACGTAACCGTACTCGACATAGTCTTCTTGGCACCCATATCGCCATAGACCGGACTGATCACTGCCTCGTAGCGGCCAAAACCAATTGAATCACCTTGCCATTTTATATCAGTGTACTCACGAGTATCGCCAGGAAAAACAGCATACTGTTCTTCATTGAAAACCAAATCACCAACCTTGTTACCAAGCATGTTATAGATCTCAAGTGGTCCCATTGGTCGAACGAGCACATTACCCTTGTTTTCTATGCGCACCTCAAAATCAACATTTTGCGAACCGTACAAAAACTTTGATGTCGAAAACTGACGAATGTTTGCATCCTCTACCGCATCACCAGATACACGAATACTAACAATGTTGGCAACCTGGTAACCGACCGCCGCACCACTCTTCTCGATCTCTGGCGGATCAACTGAAATGAAAATACCACCAAAGTGACTGCCTGGTGAAGCTACCTCAGGTACGCGAATGCTGAAATCAACGGTCGCTTGTCCGCCAGCAGGAATGGTCACCTCAGAAAACGGCAGCTCGATCCACTCGGCCAGCTCATAGCCCGTTCGCTCATTATTATCAGTCGCAAAGATCGGCACCCCACCATCACGCACACCCTTAATGTTTCGGGTAAAGAGATAATATATTTGCTCTGATTGGTTGAGGTTTTCAATACTGACACTATAACGCTTCTCCACACCTGGATCGAGCGTTTCCTCGATCGTTGCAGGTTTAATACTTACTCCAGCCTGCTGCGCTTGTGCAAGCGTCGGTGCGCTGATCACTAAGAACAAAAGAGTGACTATTGTCAAAAAAATCGTAGGGACATACTGCAAAAAAGTGACAAGGCGTGATGACGGCATAGAGTACTAAAAATAGCGACTAGGATGATAACCATCATATGATATCACTCTGATAGTTATCTTGATCCTACTTGTATACAGTCTTAAATGTACAACAAACAAAAAACCTCCCGAAGGAGGTTTTTTGTTTTATCAGCGTAGGACTTAGAAGGTTGGAGTGGCGATGTATGTCAACGTAGTGTTGTAGTCATCGGCAGCTTCCTGGAGGGGTGTGATCTGTACTTGGTACAGAACTTCTACCTCTCCAACATCTTGTGTCGTTCCATCGGCTGAACCATTGTGCGTGAAAACTACACGAGGAGAGGTTGAAGCAGCCATGAATTCATTGGCACCGAATGGTGACGCAAGGTTTGAGTCGTTGGTAGTAAGACCCCAGTGACCCCAAGTGGCTTCATTGTTGATGTTATTCGAAGGTGCGTTCCAAGCTGTACCTGGTACGGCAACATCTGAACCATCGTCGAAATTGTCAATGATAGCGCCAGTAGCTGATTCGAGGTTTCCATCGCTTTCGACAGTTACTACGAATCCGTTACGAGCGTTGGTTGTGACTGTGAGTCTTTGACCAAGCGACTTGATCTGGCCAGCGGTCAAAACTCCGAACGGAATTAGTTGATCTGTAGTTGAACCAGTTGTAGAAGTTCCATTGACTGCTGTTGAAGTTGCCAATCCTGCAATAGCAAAGTCAAAGCTTGTTGGAACTATCGCGGTCACCAGCACATTGTTGATGATAGCTACTCGTGTCTTACCAATGTCGGCAGGAGTAGTAATGACGATCTCTGTAGAGCCAGTTGCATTTGGGTTGGTAATTTTTCCATCAGCGATCGCGACTACTACTTCTTGACCAGCAGTTGCATCTGTATTAAGTGAGACGGTCAACACTTGACCAACTGCACTGAACGTGTCAACTGTTGCTGCTCCTGCATTTACTGTTGCAGTCAGGTCCCCGCTCACCACGGTTGCTACACCGGTGAAACCACTTCCGAGATCAGTCGGAAAAGTGATTGTAAAACTACTAGTTGATGCCAGTGATGATCCGGCAGGAATTGTGAAAGCGATTGTATGTGCTGAAGTGACACTAAGGTCAGAGTCAGACAATGTATCACTAACGAAGGTGAGGTTAGCTGCTTGTGCTGTGTTGTAGAGGCCGATTGACCACAGTACCACTGCACTTGCAACAAGTGTCGCGACCACCCGTTGCGCAAAGCCAACATTTGTTGTTTTTGCGAACATGTTTATTGATATTTTATTTTAAATAACTGCTCCTTCGCGCGTTGTACAAACGGGAAGTATTTCGGTCGCAGTTTCTGTGGAGAAGATAAGAGATCTCATGTATGTAAGAAAATCTCAGCCTGTATGAAATACTTATCACTGCAACCGAACTCCTTACAGTATACTAAGTCTTTTTGATACCGTCCTTAACGCTGCTGTTGATAACCTTTTTGACATGACCTTTGTTCCTTTAGAAAAGTGTTTCGTCTAGCCTTTTTATCATTTGAAATCAGACATGTTGGAAAAAGTAAGTAAAGTACAAATGTCGATTACTTTACTTTGCGTTTACTGTAACGATCTCACGCCACCGTGTCGTATACGCTGGAGAACACACCTCAGCCAGAGCTTGCCACTTGTGCGTAGAGAGACGACTACCAATCAGTAACACCTCTTTCCCCTCCCGTTTATTGAGCCTATCTACAACCGCTAGTATCGAGTTATGTCGCCCCAGTTCAGCTTGATCAAACAGCGATTGCTCTCCACCACCTGCGGGAATAAGCCCAGATAAAACAACACCCGCTTTTTTATAGGGCACACCGGCTTCATATAACTCAAAAAGTATATTCTTTGCCACCTCGAGTAGAACAAAAGTATCGTCGGTCGGTACTGCTAATACTACCTCTTTGGTGCCGCCACGTAAGATAAAATCACCGTGTCGATTGGGTCGAATCGTGACGGTAAGACGAGCTGCAAGCTGTGCCTGGGCTCGTAGATCAGCCGCGGCGTGACGGATGTGATATGAGACAGCATCAGCTAAAACAGAACGTTCTGTGGTGGTTTTTGGAAACGAGCGAGAGCTCATGACGCTTCGTTGTGGATCATGTTTTTGCTGCAAAGAAAGGACCGATATTCCAGCGAGTTCCTGCTGCAGACGCCATCCACCAATACCAAAAAGTTTTGTGACCCGAGCCGGATCGGCCTGAAGCAGGTCAGCTACAGACTGCAGACCATGCTGTTTGTACCGGAGCTCCGACTTGCCACCCACTCCCCAGATCTGCGCGAGGGGAACTTTTTTGGCCCTTTCACGCCAGATCACCGTATCAAGGACATGAATTCCAGCACTCTTTTTGGCCCGATCATTCGCTACTTTTGCCAGCGTTTTGGTCGGTGCTACCCCTACTGAAACTGGAATACCAACCGCCTTTTCCACCGCAAGTTTTACTCGGAAAGCAACCTCTAACGGCTCACCTTCTATCCTGAAAAACGCTTCATCGATCGAGTATTGCTCAACGACTTCGAGCTCAGAACGCATCACTGAGAACACCCGTCTGGAGAGATCTCGATACAGTGCAAAATGTGAAGAAAACACTGTAATATCGTGCTTTTGTATAATGTCCTTTATCTGAAAATAAGGGACACCCATAGAGACACCAATGTCCTTTACTTCTTGGGATCGGGCGACGACACACCCATCGTTACTAGAAAGCACCAGTACTGGTTTACCTATAAGATCAGGACGAAACAGCCGCTCACACGAGACAAAGAAATTGTTGCAATCAAGGAGGCCAATGAGTGGCGGTGTCATGTAAGTAGTATAGCAAAACCGGCGCGCCCAAAGGGCGCGCCGGTTTTGTGTTAACTAGAACAATTTCCAAATGGCAGAATCCTCTTCCCCATCAACTTTGAAGATAGCTGTACCCCGTAGACCATATTTCTCTACCAGATCCACCTTCTCTCCCACCGCCTCTGCATCGCTCCAGGTCACAAAACGTACTGGTATCTCGGTCTTAGCCTGTGTCGCAACAACCAATGCTTTGGCAGTAGCTTCATATCCTTTTGGTGTACCCTTAGGAGTTGGTAGTTGATTCAGTATTTTCCAAACTGAATCTTCGGGAAAATAGCTGATCACCGCTTCTCCACCAGCACTACGTCCA
The DNA here is from genome assembly GCA_022730015.1 of Candidatus Elulimicrobium sp. Taxonomy (GTDB): domain Bacteria; phylum Patescibacteriota; class Minisyncoccia; order Phycocordibacterales; family UBA918; genus OLB19. The sequence goes on from DZBU01000003.1 coordinate 6,723, forward strand.
ATCGGTGATTTATATTTCTTAGCAAGCTCCTGAATGCGTGGATCATTGAGTGATGCTACTTGCTTATAATCACGATACCAATCTGGTGCCACGGTTATGTCCCAGGCTCGACCATAAGTAGCCACCCCCAGCATAACCTTATCAGCATCAAATTCTTCCAGTGCGAGATCAAGTACCTTTTCTACCCATTCAACATCTGCTACTGGCATGTATGGTACACCCCGACGTTCTTCATTGAGTTTCAAATCAGCACGCTGTTGATCGTACGCCATGATCTCTACCCAGTCACAATACTTATTCATGGCTTTGTAATCATTGGCATACTCAATCACTTTTGGAACCTCCTTGAAGCGGGAATCAGGCGGAGTTCGAGCTTCTACCGTGCAAGATAAATCACGTTTTCCAAGTGCTGCATTGAGTTCTTTCAGAAACAACGAGAAATCATCTTTGGTTTCGCCCAACTTTGCTTCGTAATCAATATTTACTCCAGAAAAATTATTTTGTTTGACCATTTTTACGATTTCCTCGACGTGCTTTTTACGAGCGTTTTTGTCGCTAAGTACCGTATGAATTGCCTCACCATCGAACCACATCACACTCGGCATGATTTCTACTCGTCCAGTTTTTGCCTTGGCGAAAAGATCTTCCCAGTGTTCATCATCAAAATCAGTCCGATTCTTAAGGGTACCGTCCACATTTACCTCAAAGGCAAACGGGTAGATCGTGTCTAGTTTTTTGATATTTTTAAGCGCACTTTCTGCTCCCGCTTCGGCACTCCACCAAGGTATCCACGCCGCCACCTGTTGGCTCGCACCGTGCGCCACGGCTGGTACCAGTAAAAAGCCCAATAATAAGAACCCTACATAGAGCTGTAAGGCTAAATTTTGAAGATAATTTCCTTGTGTCATACGTACGTAGACGTGAGAAAGGGGCACATCTTACGTCAGCACTCGAGCTGAGCCGACAACTACCCCCCAAACAAAACAATCGTCACTATCATTGATCTCAATCGGTTCATACTGCTCATTCTCGGAGACTAGTTGCAAACTAGTAGCAGTCTTTTTAAGGCGTTTTACGACCAATTCTCCATACACCGCTGCCACCACAATCATTCCTGAAGCTGGTTCAATTGAACGGTCGACCACTAGAATATCTCCATTAAAAATGCGTGCCCCTTCCATCGAATCGCCAGAAACACGGACGAAAAAAGTAGCCGTCGGGTTTTCAATCAACAGATCATTGAGATCAAGCGGTTCTTCAACCAGATCATCCCCCGGAGCTGGAAAACCAGCTGCTGGTTGAGCGCTATATAATATATGCTCACCAATTTTTTCTGTAGAGGCAGGGGAGACGGCTGTCGCAATCAGCTTGGCTTGTTTCATCTGTTCAGTATACGCGGCGATAGCAGTACTGCAATAATGACTCTCTACACAATAATCGCACCACCAGTCAACGACACGTGGATATACAATAAGGTTCCCATACCACAAAGAAGCAAGACTCCATACAAAACCTGTGTAACGCGAAATCGCCTAGCTTCAAGCACGATCGAAGTCGAAAGTAATAACACAACTGCGCTGCCGATAAGGAAATAGACGAATTGGAGGACAGTGTTTGGCTGAGTAGCGATTGAAGGAATGTTAAAGCCAGATTCTTCAACTTGCGGAGTAGTAATTTGAGCAGCAGCCAGACCTGAAGAAGTAGAAATAAGAGGGGATTCAATGACCATAATATCCTTCGCTGCTTCCGCCTCTACAACTGGAACTTCAGAGATTGCAACCTCTTCTGTCGGAGCTGGCACAACGACTTCTGATACCGAAGCTGTTTCCTTAGGAATAGTCGTCACTTCCTCCAGCAGTGATGAAGTGACTTCAGAAGTCTTAGTAACGGCTTCTAATTCGGTCTCAGCGGCTAGAACGCTTGGAGATTCCACTGAATTCGGCAAGTTGGTCTCAATTTGTTCTATGCCGACCTCAGCTACTGCTGTAGGTGAAGGAGTGACTGCTGGAGGCGGTGTAACAGCCACTGGACGGGCTGCTGGTGCACCAAAAAGCTGGACGACATAGACGGTATCATAGCCTTCAAAAGTACCCTTGGCTGTTCCAACGCCAATCTCAGTGTACTGCGGACCGACAATGTTCTGACGATGGGTCGGTGACTTCATCCAAGCGTTTACTACTTCAGTTGAATCAGTAAAATGAATAGCGAGATTTTCACCAGCATGTGCATATACATATCCCACCTGATCAAACCAATACCACGGTGAAACACCAGTGGGGCTATAGTGGGCAAAGTACTCATTTTTTGCCATGTGCTCAGCCTTGAGCTGAGCGGCCTTGTCTAAGACCTCGTTTCGCACCAGGGGAGCTATCTCGTATTGCGATCGTTCTTTATTGGTAAGATCGATCACCACCGCTGGTAACACTGTCGAAACTAGCCAGTGTGATGATTGCCACAAGATCGCATGAAGGTTGGCACCAATAAAAGTAAGTACAACCAAGACAGCCATCAGGGATAGCGAGATCTTTTGTAAAACATTAAGACCACGCGGATAGACGTGCATGTACCTATATTTAAATAATAAATTGCTGTTTTGTCAATAAATAGCTACGGTGAGGGACACAACGTGCGTTACTACAGAGGATCTAGCGCAAAAAAGCCGCACACGAAGTGTGCGGCTTTTCCGTGCCTCACCTCCCTACCAAACAAATTCTAGAAAATCTTCTACCAACCCTGCACTACAACCAAACTTGCGATGCCCTAGATAGTTTTCTCCAGTATGACCTTGAAGGATGGTTATGATCTGATCGCAGCTACAACCCCGGGTATCATTCATCGTGTACGCATTGCTGTTTCCCCATCCATGTCTGGCAAGACCCTTTGTCCACTGTGTACCATTGTACCGCCAGTGATTTGGATTCAGTTTAGTACTTCCTGCCATATCTACCAGCGTTCCTGGACAATAGTCTCCTTCCATCACTCCGTCATTATCTTCATCTAGATTTACTATGACTCCACATGATATATCGTCATCTAATTCGCAATCGCTATTTTCATTCTCATCAGCGATTCCGTCATTATCATCGTCGTCATCACAGAGATCTCCCATACCATCCTCATCAAAATCAGCCTGGTTTCCATTGGTGATATGTAAACAATTATCGCCAGCATCGCTCACTCCATCACTATCCTTATCAATCACTATCGGAATACCCGTCATGACAAGATTCGCGATTTCTACACTATCGTTATCGACTGTAGAATTAGCGATTACCTTGATGAATATTTCAAGATCAGATACTGCGGCTGTTTCTGGAAGATCTATACTAATGGAGCCGCTTTCGTCACCCGGCACCGCCGTTGCACCATCTGGCAGACCTACAAAAGTACCCAAAACCTCTTCGGTGTCTCCTCGCCACCCATAAATAAAGCTATCGCCGGTATCGAGCTTCTCGGCCACATAATTAAAACTAAGGTGCAGATCACTATGCATAGAGGCATCTATAGGACCAGTGATATATTCGCTCTCCTTACCCACAATGGTTGCAGCAGGACCAGCTAACGTGACTGCCTGTACTGTACTAACGGCAACAAAAAAGCTCGCCACCAGCGCGAGAATGAAGAAAGGTTTATAAACAAAAAATGAAAAGGACTGGGTCATAAGAAAGATCAAAATTACAGACTAACACCAACGTGCGTTGGTGTTTTAGTATAGCGTACGAAAAAGGCCGGCGCCTACGGCGCCGGCCTTTTTCTGTGATTATTCCTCCACCATCTCCGCAAACACAATGAGATTGTGCGAATAGCGCATCGTGGCGTGGCTATAGACACCAGTACAGGTGATCAGTCGCAGGCCGGCGTGGTCGATATCACCGTAGACCTGTGCCGTTGGAAAGCCAGCCTGCTCGTGTCTTGATAGCTTGGTGACCACAAATTTTGCAGTCGCGCCGTCTTCACGATCTATCAAGATCTCATCGCCTGGTTCAAGCTGACCAAGACTATAAAACACCGCCGGCCCCTGGTATGAATCGACATGACCCAAGATAACCGCTGGTCCGAGCTCACCCGGTGTTGGTCCATGCTTATACCAACCGACCTCTTCAAACGAGTCAGGCACTTCGACGGTGCCATCGTAATTAAGTCCTAGCGATCCTTCAAATTCTGCCTCTATTCCAACAGCTGGAATACGTAACAGCTGTGGCGGCGAGCTCGGAAGCCCTGGCGTCGAAGACGAGACTTCCTCGACAGCCATTTCTTCAACTGAATCCAGCGGAACAACCACATCACTTCCGTTTCCTAACCGTTCGACAGAGAATCCGTACGAGGTAGCAATAATGATACCCACGACAAACGCCACTACCGCTCGGTAGTGACGCTTGTATCCTGCTTGTAATTGTTTGATCAGTTTAGCCATTGCGAGCTACTTGGAGTAGATTACGCAATACTATAGCAGAGAGAGTCTGAGCGTGAGGAATCTCGACTGGTGCAGTTCCCCCGGCGCCAGCAGCAGCGCCACCATAAGGCACTACACTAACCTGCTCGCCCAAGACCTGGCCAACTAGTGGGAAGTCTCCCCCAGCACCAAAGCTGGAAACTGTACAAGTATCGCTCTTACTGAAGCGATTGACAGTAAGAATGTACTCAACCCCTCCACCTGAGCCTACATAAAGACTACCAGCATCGACTTCATCTTCATCATCGGTAGAGAATATCTCAGCCCCATTGGCAGTGATCGCTAGATCCTTACCAAGCTTGGTATCCCACTTGAGCATTCCGCCTTCGAGCGTCAGTGCACTACAGACTGGTGAAGTAGCTCCACCACCACCACCGCTAGATGTTCGAGTGACGGTTTCGTCAGTTGGGTCGCTATTTGTGTCGTCGCCGTCACCCTCATCAGGCAAACTAACGAGACAGAGGACAGTATTGTCGAGAAGAGTACCAGTACCACCACTTGCTTGCGCAGTACCAAGGTCTACAAATGAAACATCGGTAGACGCGTCAGCCACAAATGTTGCGCCGTACTTGAGCCAGCTCGTATCACTCTTACTTTCATTCACCAGTGACACTCCGTCAACCGCTGCCTCAATGTGGTTGTTGGCAGCATCAGAAGCATCAGAGCGAGCGGCGAAGTCGAAGCTCAATTCATAGGTTGCCCCAGGAACAGTTGCAATTGTCTGAGCAATCATTGTTGCATCATTACCATCAAGCTCAGCGTTCTGCTCACCATCAGATGGTGCGTTTTGCGCCATATTCCTCCAGATCTCGAGACCGTCGGAGAGTGAACTAGTCCATCCTGATACTAGTGGATTAGCGAAGATGCCCCATGTACCATTTGCAAGTCCTTGGTCGGCTTCGAACGATCCGTTCGTGAGAAGGTTTGGAGCCTCACTTAGACATTGTGAGACAAAGCCGTACTCACAACTCTCATCATCCATAGTTGCTTCTGAATCATAGTTATTTGCCTCGGGATCGGTACAACCTAGAACAGGCACCTCAGGAACCAGACACATTACACCACTTATCTCTACCACAAGGTCATTGTAGTCATTGTCTCCACTTTGGAGGTCCTCAAAAGCGAGCACATATTTATTTGCTTCTGGATTGTAAGCTGCAACATTGTCTTTATCTCCTGTATTCAAGTCTTTTTCTGAATACCAAGTGTTTGGTTGTGTACCTGCAGTTTGGATTGCAAAGCCCATTGAATTAGCCACCGAAGCTGGCACACTCACTGGGAAAGTATCTCCAACTAATGTTGGCGGGATAACAAAGACCGGTACAAAACTCGAAGTATCGCCCGCTTCGTAATATCCGAAGGTTTGAACATTTCCGGCGTTCTTTGCCAAGACCCTTACACTAAGGGTAACTGTAGCGGTACTAGGAGTACCGAGGTCCCATACCTGATAATTCATCTGATCTTCTTCAACATCTAATAAGTATCCTGCATTATTGAGAATTGTTTGCAGTTGTACTTCACCAGAAGTGCCAATTTCAAACTCTTCAGTGTCTCCTAATGTAGAAGGTAACAAACATGAATTACCAGTACTTTCATCCTCCGTGTTCACGAAATTACAGACATAAGCAGGCTCAGGTTGGATACAACGCAGATCATCTCCACAGGAAGCAGCAGCAACTTGGAAGTCGCCAAAGAAGCTACAGTAGTATCCGCCCTCACCTTGAAGTACAACACCATAAGGCGCAATGACAGCTTCTTGTTCCCAACCAGCCTTTTCCTCTTCATGTACTGACCAAGGCCCGTCCTCTGGATTTACTTCCTGAGTGACACAACCATTTTCACCAGTCACCAGCTCGTATGTAACGTCACCATTAGTGAGTTCCATTCCCCAACCAGCAATTGGTTGTGCCGTACCATCGTCAAACTTACACATCTCGATTTCTTCCATGTCAGCTCCAGGCACTTCTGGTTCAAGTGGAACTACTTCACCACAATTTCCTGTTGCTCCTGTTCCAGTAATCTTTAATTCATAAAGAAGACCGGCTGGGTTACTGCTAGGGTCACTACCAGCCAAACCAAGGTTCTTTACAACTACCGAAAGAAGATTTGAGCCATTTACGATACCGGAAGCAACATCGTAACTTTTTGTAGCACCGTAATTAAATTCACCAGCATCACCATCAGAAAAAGTTCCAAGAGTAATTGCGTGTGAATTATCTGAAGCAATAGTAAGGACAGCACTATCAATAGTGAGTCCGTTCCAAGTGAACGACTTCCCAAATGTCTGTGTCTCATCTACTGTTGTTGGTGCTGCTACAGGATCATCTCCCCAAATCCATTTTGCTAATGAACCTGGAATTGCACTAATCCACCCTCCGTTAATAGTAGAGAGAAGTTTTGCATGAGCATTCTTCTCAACAACCAAATCTAAAGCATCACTCTTAACCACCAATTCGCAAGCTACTGGCTCTGGATTTTTTGGTCGATTTGTGAAGGTGCAGGTGACATCGTCGCCAGCCGCGAGATCGATGGTGACTGACGAACCAAAGACCTCGCCCTCCCCGTCACTACAGGAAATATCCATCAATTCCCAACCGGGTTCGTCTGTCTCGGTCACAGTGTACTCGCCTGGTTTAAGATCATTAAAGCTCTGGTCAGACTCACCTGTTAGAGTGAAATCACTAAGACCACCAGTGAAGCTGAACTCTGTTGTTGTGTCACCACCAGCTATTTTAGCAACAGTAATCGAGCCTGTGGTTGGAGGCGGGACACAGTCATTATAATAAATCGATTGTCCAAACGCATCCCAATTTTTACCAGTCGGCAAAACAACTGGAATTGGCGGGATAATATCGCCCCGATCATCAACACCACCTTTATTGTGATCAAAATGCCCGGCTGAGATTATCGAAGGAAGAGGATGTGTTTGCTGATTGTATTCCTTCTCACCCTCATTAGCGTGGCATATCGTGTACTGAGGTGGCGGTACACCAGCACCATTACCGTTGTTTGCCTCCGCCACAAAAACAGACGCCGGAAAGGCACTAAGTAAAAGCGATACAACAGTGAGCAAAGCGTAGAGACGCACTGCTACCGTTCGTCGCGTAAAAATATTTGCATTCATAAGCCTTTTAAATTAGTTAATAATTAGCAATCTACTTCTAACTCACTAATTCACGGCACCCCTAAGATAGTTGTCGTGTTACTTAAATGATACTCCTGTTTTCACAGTATGCAATATGTCAATAGCTCACCTGTTAATAATTTTATTACTTTGTGTCACTAGTTTGGCTACTGGCCAGCTGAGAGTCGATACACTGGCGCGATAGTAGCACAGACACTGTGCGCCGGAAGTGTGATTGAGGAAAATCCTTCAGCGTTCGATTCGAGGTGGCCGAGGGATGATCTACGAGCATGGTTGGTGACACGTTCGACAAAGGCTTGCCGGTCTCTCTGGCGTTCGGCGCTGGTCAAGCTTTTATCAAAGAGCCAAGGGAAAACACCGCAGGCGTGGAAAAGACGCAATTCCTCGTTGGTTGCCTTACCTAAAAGCTTGACCAGTTTTTCTGAATTAAGGGTACTAAGATCGGACGGCCCAAGCTCCGTAATATTCATCGTCCAACGTCCGCCGCTGACATCCTCAAAAATAATAGTGGTAGTCGGGCTGAGAGTAGCGTAGGCCAGCCTGCCGACCAAGCGCCCGTCGGCCGGATCTTGCCACAGTTGCTGCTCGAATTTATTTTGCGACTGATACAGCGACATATGCTTACCCAACAGGTCGTCGATACTGTATCCCAAACCAAAGAACTGCAACGCGGAACCACCAGCAAAACTCAGCACCACGCTACTAGCCATAATGAGCCACAGTGGGTATCGGTAGCCGTGCTTGGTATGGCGAAGGTTATAGATGGCGGTGTACACCATGACCGCAAAGGTTACAATCCACAGGTACGGCAGTGCCTCGACCATAAAGGTGAAGAAATTGCTGTGCGAAGCTTCATAGAAAGCGTACTGGTGATGCAGCACAACAAAAAGTGAGACGGCAAAAGCGAGCGCACCCACCACTACCGAGAGGAACCAGAGGGTCCACACAACACATTCCCGCCCGCGAAAGAACACGCGCGAGCGCGGGCACACCTTCTCCTGCTCGATGCGTTCGAGGACGGTGTTCTTGAGTGGTTGCTTTGGTTGTTTGTCTGTCTCGTTCATAAGCGCTTATTTATATACGTAATTCGTCAGGGTTTAGTGCAGCGGCAAGCTGTTTCTTACCCCGATGCAAGAGCGTGCCAACTGAACCGACAGGGATCTGCAAAATATCCGAGATCTCCTCATACTCTTTGTGCTCGAAAAAGCGCAGAATGATGACCTCGCGATATTTCTTATCGATCTTGGTGAGGGCTTCACCGAGTGCCTCGGCATTGATCGTTTTATCAAACTCCACGTCGGCAGATTCTTCCTTGCTACCAAGAAGCGTAAGCAGCTCTTCACTATCAGTGATGAGGTGACCTTCGGGGCGGACATTTTGCTTCCGGTACCAACTGATCGCTTCGTTGTGCGCGATGCGGTAGATCCAGGAGGAAAACTGAAGTGAAATATCAAAACCATTAAGGTTGCGGTAAGCCTTGAGAAATATTTCTTGGAGGACGTCTTGCTGGTCTTCGGGGTTGCGCACGCCTAGGCGGCCAATGTACCGTGTGAGTTTGGCTTCGTAACGATCAACGAGCTCACCAAAGTGCTCCTTGTCGACAAGGGTCAAACGTACCAACTCTTCGTCACTGGGCGGGAGTTGAGGTAGTGGTGCTGGTTTTGGCAGTTGTTCCATGGGCTGGTTGTATGTAGAATAGTGACATGAATACACACAAAATGAAACTTGTCCTTGGACTGTTTGTCTTTTCTTTCTTGATCACCCCGGCGGCATCGGAAGCTTATTTCAGCACCGCGCAAAGCGCCACCAAGATCACCGTGGACACTACTTTATTCACTATTACCTACAAATTTGGCTTCCTCAACCGCGAGTTGTACATGCCGATCGTTACCGAACGCGGCCTACAAGCCACTTCGACGAAGTTTTCGGTCGGATATGACCTCCTGTCTGAAGATGACGAGACTTTGAATGCGGGATCAGCGACGGCTATCGTACTTTCGGGAGATAAAGACATAGAGATCAAAAACGGTCGGTACTATTTGCCACAGGGAAAGTCGGCTGAATTTACTTTTGTAGCCTTGGTGAACACGCCTGCTAACGAGACAGCCGACGCATCGCTTTTAGTGACACATTTACCATTCATTATGGTGAAAGAAGATGAGGAGATTGCCGCCCGACTGAATCCGTCCGAACTGCAGTACTATCGTACGCCGGAGGTGGAGTTGTAGGGGCGCGCAGATATTGGATGTTTGCGGAGGGCGGCACTAGGGGCGGCGGGCGAAGCAAACATTCAATTCAGCGCATACGCATAATAGACTATAACATTTACAAATAAATAAAAACGTGTCATAGTGCACGTCTATGGAATTCCCCATGCGGATCAACAAATATCTCGCCCACACTGGCGTCGCTTCGCGACGCGAGGCGGATGAGCTTGTAGCTAAAGGAAAAGTAAAGATAAATGGTAAGGTCGCCGAAATGGGCCAGCAGGTACAGGAAAGTGACACAGTCGAAGTAATCGGCAAGACCAAAGCAAAAAGCTATCTTGCGTATTACAAAGGCCGCGGCATTATCACTCACTCCCCTGCCGAGGGCGAAGTAGACATCGCCGGCCGACTGGCGAAAGATTATGGTATCACTCACGTGGCGCCAGTCGGCCGGCTCGACAAAGATTCTGAGGGTCTCATCATCCTCTCCAATGATGGTCGCATCACTGGCCCACTTCTCGACCCTGAGGCCGATCACGAAAAAGAGTACGACGTCACTGTCGACAAAGCTGTCTCAGGTATGTTCCTGCGTGCTATGGCAAACGGTGTCGAGATCGAAGGCTATCGCACCAAGTCAGCTAAAATTGAGCAACATCCTCGTAACGACAAGCGTTTCAATCTCACCATCACCGAGGGTAAAAAGCATCAAATCCGTCGCATGTGTGCTGCCCTTGGCTACCAGATACAGACTCTCAAACGTGTCCGTGTGGCCAACATCGCCCTCGGCAAGCTCAAGCCGAATCAGTACCGCAAGATTGAAGGACACGAACTTAACGAATTCTTAGAAGAGATCGGGGTATCATAAGCAACTATCACTACTTATTCAGCCACTCCTGACAAAAGAAAGACCCATGCACTGCGTGCATGGGTCATTTTTACAAATAGTCCGGTTCGCTCAAAGAGGGCGAAAAATACATAAAGTCCTCAACCAAATGCAACACTGTCACCATGACCATTACAGGCCACCCGACAAAATCTACGAGTGGTACCGTACCAAGCTCAGGATGATCTAGTAGCGAGACAAAACCAGGGGCAATTATTTTTGCCATTTCTTCATCAGCCAATTGGTAGTGAGTAGCAAGTGCTGCTGGAAGATAGCTCAACCTCACTTCATCACCCACCTTTAGATGAACCAAACATTTTTGGGGTGAGGAATGATAAGGATAAAAAATTATTTGTCTCGATTGATTTTCTGAAAGAACCAGAAGTTCTCCGCGCTCAGGACGACGGACCGTTGGAAGAGCGAGTTTTTCCTGTGACATTATTACTTCCTCCCTTTTTACCTAAGAAACTATCACTTCTTATGTGACTCTGTTCAATACTATAGCTTTTATCAGAATACAATGTCAAGCTAATGTCAATAGAGCACCACTCTAATTAAATTAGGCGGCAGCTAACACTCTCTCTACTGGGTCCTCATCATCTTCATCGGCAATCTCCTGCTGGATGATCTCTTCAATAATATCCTCGAGCGAGATAACACCAATAAAGCGCTTATTTTGATTACGCACGATGGCGAGGTGATGTTTCGACTTCAGCATACGTCCCAAAACCACGTCGAGCATGTCGCCAGCTCGCACAGTGAGATGTTTTCTATCAAAAGCATCTTCAGTCTCCTTGATCGAAATGTTTTCATCTTCAACGATGAGATCCTTCACGTACAAAACCCCGACAATATTCAAGGGATCACCACTATAAATTGGTAATCTTGAAAACCCGTGTTCATACACCTGCTCATAGAATTCTGCGTTGAGCCTTTGATTTTCATCAAATGAAACTACTCGCTCGGCCGGGGTCATCACCTCTCGTACGGTCAAGTGCGAAAACTGCAACGCCCCATGCACGATCCGTTCTTCATCTTCATCGATAGTGCTGTGTTCTGAATTTTCGTGCTCAGAGATGATATCCATGAGCTCTTTCTTAGAGTAGGTAGTCGGGATCTCTGATCCAAGAAAATAGTCGAGGGTCTTGGCGATCGGGTACGCAACTGGAAAAGCTAAAATGATAGCGATACGAGTGAACCAGATGGTGCGCGAGCCAAACCACAACGCGTGACGTGAGATGACCGCTTGCGGCACGATCTCGCCAAAAACAACAATGAGTGCCGTGGCGATGAGGCCGGCCACCAACCCAGAAGCGATACTACCGAGAAAAATCGACAGCGTCGTGTTAACGATGACATTACCCAAGAGCAAGGTCGTCAAAAGTAAATTCCCCTTTTCGCGGATCGGGTAGATAGTGGCCGCCTCTCTATCTCCGTTGCGGGCGCGGCGACGCAGTGATTGCGTATCGAGTGATAGAAGCCCTAGTGTCAGCCCGGAGAAAAGGGCAGATAAAGTCACCAGGACCGTGGATATGAAATATTCCATTTATATGGTTATGAAGACTAGCTTACACAGCTCTGTGTGGTAGCGCAAGTCAGATGGTATTTTCTATTGCTCAAGACTACGAGCGGCTCCGTTTGCAGCATCGAGCACCTCACGATACGAAGCAGTACTGCCCTGAGCAGGTACCGCTAGATCTGTAGCGGAATATCGTATCGGAAATTCTAATGCATCATCGTGTTCAGGAAGACCAGACGGATTGTCTTTTTTTAGGATAAGTGAGCCACGCTGCATAAAATCAGGGTCACCTGTTTGATACGGTTTTTTAAATGACAGCGTAGCAACAAACGGCACGAATTTCTCAGTCATCCATTCACGCTGCGCGGTAGCATGACCTTCCGCAATGATAAGACCGTCCCAATTAGTCAAAATAACAGGAAAACTGCCTTCAAAATACCAAGTGCCACGCGCTTCTCCCGTGATGGTGAGTGGGCTTCCGATTCGATCATTCGGCTTTGGCAGAGTGACTCGGATAAGATCTGCCTTCTCAGCAATATGAGTAATGATAACCGGATCAAGAGTGGTATCAATCGAAACAGTCTCAGGATTTGACGGTGTAACCACCAAACTAGACGAGGAAAACCACCAGCCGATGATAGCGATCGTGATAACCAGAGAAAGGAGACCAAAAAATTGCATGCTTGAAAATTACTATTTTAACGATCAATCTGTAATCACCACTGTGCTGGCGGGCAATGATTTTTGTATCACAGCCAGATCTTGTTTAGCATACTGCGTTCCTCGCAAGTCGAGCACCTCAAGGTTTTTTAGATTTCCTAGTTCATACGGCAAGCCGGTAAATGGATTGTTTGAGAGATTCAGCTTTCGCAACTTAGACAACTGCCCGATTTCTGCTGGCAAGCCAGAGAAGTTGTTGTTACTGATATCAATCTCACGAAGTTCGGTGAGCTGACGAACTTCTGCCTTGAGCGACCCTTCAAGGCCACGACCCGAGAGGTCAAGAACTTGTGTGTTTTTTGCGACACTGATGCCGTTGTACACCTCAATAGAACCACCCAGGCTCGGCAATAATGGTTTCTGCTCAAGTTGAGGTTGAGGTTCAGATCCTGACTCTTCATCAACTGCTTCTGATTGCACAGATAACGTCGATTCTTCATTGGTGACAGTTTCTTCCGATGTAGAGCTCGTCCACCAAACACCGATCACAACGCCAGTGAGTAGCAAAATAATTCCAAGTATATACATATTGGATATTGTACACCTATTTAGAAAAAAGCGGCGGGCACCGTAGGTGCCAGCCGCTTTTTTAAACGTATACTACAAAATCATGTTTACTACCACCATCACCACGATCATCGCAATAACAAATCCCGCCTCGACCCCCACTGCATACTTATTTTTACCGCTATATAGACCATTGGCTTTAACAAAACCAGCGATCGTGATCGCAACCAAAACTGCATGACCAACGTGGCCATCAGTGGCGGCTAGATTGGTGATGATAGCCAGAAGGAGTGTACTAACCGCTTGGGCACTCATCGGCATCCACATCGGTGCCTGCCACACTCCCCCACCCTTACCAGCGTTCCATTTCTCGTAGAACATCACTGGCGAATACCACAACCACCCCAGACCAAAAGCCAACACAAAAGACACCAGCACCGGCACCCACTCAATGTTCGAAAGTAGTTCTTGCATATGAAATATAAAATTCTGATTGATGTTATTGTAACATCAAAAGCGGCGGGTGCTTTGCACCCGCCGCTTTTTTTATGATTACTTTCCTCGCTTCCGATCGCCCTCCTTCAAAAATTGCTTGCGGAGACGGACAGAAACTGGACAAACCTCGAGGTATTCATCTTCAGCCATAATCTCGAGACCAGTTTCGATGGAAAGTGGGCGATGTGGCGTAAGGGTTACCGCGTCGTCAGAACCTGACGCTCGCATGTTAGTGAGCTGCTTGCCCTTGGTCGGGTTCACGGTCATCTCCTCACCCTTAGATGTATTTCCAATTACCATTCCTTCATAGACCTCTGTACCAGCACCAATGTAGAGTTCGCCGCGGTCTTGGAGACCCCAGAGCGCAAAGGCCAGTGCCTTGCCGGTAGCCATCGAAATCATTGAGCCAACCTGACGCTTCTTGATCTCACCGTAGTACGGACGGAACTCAATGAAACGTGAAGCGAGGATACCTTCACCACGCGTGTCGACCACGAATTGGTTCTTGTAGCCCAAGAGACCACGAGTCGGTCCTTCAAAGATGAGTCGCACTTGATTTTCGTGCATGATCATGTTCTGCATGATGAAACCACGATTACCGAGACGCTCGATGACGGTACCTTGAAATTCACTTGGCACATCGACTGTTACTTCCTCAAACGGTTCCATCTTCTCGCCATCGACTTCCTTAATGATCACCTTTGGCTGCGAGACAGAGAGTTCGTAGCCTTCACGTCGCATGTTCTCGAGCAAGATAGCAATGTGCATTTCACCACGACCCTTCACGTTGTACGCATCACCACCGGCTGATTCTACCTGGAGGCCCACGTTGATCTCCATTTCTTTCATGAGACGGTCACCGATTTGGCGACTGGTGACATACTTCCCTTCTCGGCCGGCAAACGGTGAGGAGTTCACCAGGAACTGGAGAGCCACGGTAGGTTCGTCGACATTGATAGCGGGTAGCGGTTCAGCCGCTTCGTTGTCGGTGATAGTATCACCGATACTGATTTCAGTGAGTCCAGCAATGAGTACAATATCTCCAGCTGAAGCTTCCTGCTGTTCTACCTGACGGACTCCTTCGTAGCCTGAGAGCTTGACCACCTTTCCTTTTTTGGTCTCAGCATCTTTGTGCTTAATGAAAACATTCTGACCCTTGGCAATTTTACCATCGTAAATACGAGCCACTGCCAAACGACCGAGGAAATTGTCGTACCCAAGGTTGAAGACCTGCGCGCGGAGTGCTTCGCCTTCTACGAAAGCCTTGGCGGCCGGGACGTGTTCAAGGACCAGGTCAAGAACTGGTGAGAGATCTTTCATTTCATCCTCCATCTTGCGCTTGGCTACCTTGTCGCGGCCGATGGCGTAGACGATCGGAAAATTAGACTGCTCATCGGTCGCGCCAAGCTCCCAGAAAAGCTCGAGAACCTGTTCCTCACAACGGTGTGGGTCGGCAGCTGGCTTGTCAATCTTGTTGATGACGACGATAGGCCGATGCCCCAACTCGAGGGACTTTTTGAGCACAAAACGGGTCTGGGGCATCGGCCCTTCCTGCGCGTCGACCACGAGAAGCACACAGTCGATACTACGGAGCACACGTTCTACTTCAGAACCAAAGTCGGCGTGACCAGGCGTGTCCACGATATTGATCTTAGTGCCCTTGTAGTTCACTGAAGTGTTTTTGGCATAAATGGTAATACCGCGCTCTTGTTCCAGCGCATTACTGTCCATCGACTGCCCTTCTTCGCGCGAGCCAGTGAATTCCATAAGACCATCGGTCAAGGTGGTCTTACCATGGTCTACGTGCGCGATAATGGCGATGTTACGGATCTCTTGTGACATATAAAAATAGTGTTACTAAACGTTGCGTGGTCCCTGCTAAAGATGAGAAAGGCGCCGGCCCATACTCGAACTCTAAGGAACTTCACGCTCCATACGAATTCGAGTAGGGCCGGCGCCCACGAACCCCAGTAGAATACTGACTTTAAACGCTTTTGTCTAGAGCTCTCCCAAAAAAGCCAGATTTGCAAAATAAGCAAATAGTAAACCTGCCAGGACAATGACAATGATCTTAAGCCACATGTGCTATCGATTTACGAAACCTCCATGTTCGCTGAATCACAAAAAGCAACAAGATGATACCAAGCGGGTAATATATGTATGAAGAACCCAGCATTCTCACTATTGAAAGCCCAAATCCTTGTTGTACTTGATGAACATGGCTGATGGTACCAAAATATCCAAGAGATTCATCCGCCGTTCCGAGCAGCAACATGTACCGACCAAGATTATTGGGCGTACTCACTTCTATTCGATAAATTCCCGGCCGTAATTCATTACTAATAGGCAGACTCTCCCAAAAGCTCATACCATACACCGAATCCTTTCGTGCTGTCCAATCGGTGGTGACGGGGTGTACTCGAGCGATCTCTGAAACACCACCACCCTTGTCATCTTCACGAACAACCATAAGCGCAAGATCTAGTGGCTTAGCACTACTCTGATATTGCTGTGATAGTTGTGCCGTCAGTGTCGTTGTTGCAGTGATTATTACCTCATACATGATTGGAAAATTATCCAGATGACCGATGTGGGCCTGTTTCGGCTCAAGACCGGCAGTCAAGGGAATGATCTCATACGGTTTTGTGACTTCACTTTGGTACACATCGAATGCCACAACTGGCAGCGGACCAACAACAAATAAAAAGAGAAACGCAAATAAAAATTTCATCCCTGTATCATAGCAAACGCACACGAGAGCGTCAGCTGTCGTGTGCGTTTTTGCGCGAATAGCGGGGGTTCCTTACCCACCTTTAGCATGGCGATATTCAAAACCTGCTTCATCAAAGATGGCTTGGATAGTTGCTCGATCATTGGACTGCCGAGCCACTCGTAGTGCTTCACGTTGCTCATTCGTAAATTGTGCGGCGATCGGTACGAGATCTTCTGAGTGGTGTTGTCGATACCTCCCATCAATGCCTCGCATCATTCCCGGTTCTTTCTCACGAAGCTCATGGGCTTCGCAGAATTGCTTAAAATCTGCCTCCGACGTGACAATATCAGCAAGCGGTAGGTCAGTGACAGCCTCCTTGAAAGCTTCATAATCCTTGTTTTGGATTGCTTGGTGAATTGCGTTTTTGGTTTCATTCGCTGCGCGATACATAGCACGCAGATGCTCATCAGTAATTCCAGCCGCCGCCAGACGATCTCGCGCAGCAGTGTAGTCACCAGCAGCACGAAGCTCTTGCGCTTCCTCAATGGCGTCTTTTTGTACTTTTGTAAGACCAACTCGATTCATCATCTGTGGTCCACTGTACGCATGAACCCCCGTTGCTGTCACGGCAAATGCTGCGATCGCGATGAGTAATGATTTTGATTGCATAGTTTTTTATGTTTCAAATTAAACAGTATTCCAGTTGCGGGACCCCCTTAGCCCCCGCTTTTATTACTACGAAAGTAACTACAGTAACGTTTCAAAGGGCCAGCATTCCAAAATGGAATACTGGCCCTTTCAAGACGTACGCAGACAGCAATTAATTATTTCCGTTTGTTTCGAAGAAATCCCACACCGTGCCAAGGGTGGTCCATAGAGCACTCTCGGCGACCACAGCAGTCCCACAGGAATCAAGCGTGTAAGTCTCCCCATCAAGAGTAACTGCATATTTCACATCAATTCCATCTGTATACGAATTACAGAGGGCTGGGGTGATTGATTTAGATTGTGCCAAAAGTGCTTCCTCGGTAACCACTGCTCGTATACTCAACTGTAACTCTCGAGAAAGTGTTCCTTTTCGCATTACCTGTTCGGCTTCGGCTGCTGGTGTATACAAATATCGGTATGATCCGTCATTTTGTATTTGAAATGAAGGACACATATTGCGACAGCCACCATACACATCTGCTACGATAGTAAACTCAGATACTTTCTCTATATCAGGAGTTTCAATTTTTGAGATAAAACCAGCAAAATTAGTCAGGTACAAGTACCCACCAACAAAAAAACCAACCAGGAAGGTAATTAAGATACTCAAACGATCATTTTTACTCACGTCGTCATTATAACGTATACCGAAGACATGAAAAGATGTTGCGCTCTATCTCAGATGCAAGAAAACAACCACCATTAGGTGGTTGTTTTCTATTTGCGGGCGGTCTCGGGCAAGAACCGTGGAACGGGGTCAAGCAGGGGATAACCAGTTGCAGCGCAAACATCTGTAGTGTATTGTTCGTAAATACGAACAACTCCTCCTTAGCAATGAACATCACTCCAACCAAAGAAGACTATATTCGTGCCATTTTCGTTCTTCATGAATCGGGAAAGCAGGTTGGTATAACGAGCATTGCTGAAAAACTGGGATTAAGTAAATCCACAGTTTCTGAGAGAGTTCGTGAGTTAGTGAAAGACGGTTGGGTGGTTGCAGAACCATATGGTCAGGTAACACTTACAAAAGAGGGTGCTAATACTGGGAAAAAGCTCACGTTTAAACATCGAGTGATTGAGGTGTTTCTATACGAGACACTCCGACTACCCAAAGAAAGCATCCACGCTGAAGCTGAACGGCTAGAACATGCATTCAGCGATGACGTGATTAAAAGATTGGCTAAGTTTCTTGGTAATCCAAAAAGTGACCCCCATGGTTCATCTATAACTGATGTAACAAATTGGCGAAAGTAATATTGTTAAAATTATTAATCAGATCAGAACATGACACATACAAATTTATTCAAAGCGCTCGGCTGGAAAGGCACTTCTCATGATGCTGGAGAAGATGAGTTAACCCCTTGTCTCCCTGAGGTGCACCGTTCGATTGCGATTCCTTCAGAACTCTCTTTCTTTAAGAAATTAATGCTTTTTGCTGGGCCAGGGTTCTTGGTTGCAGTGGGCTACATGGACCCAGGTAACTGGGCAACCAGTCTGGCTGGAGGTTCAAAGTTCGGCTATACACTACTTACGGTAGTTTTGATGTCTAGTATCTTTGCGATGATTTTACAACACCTTTCTCTTAAGCTGGGTATTGTAACGGGTCGTGACTTGGCGCAAATGTGTCGAGATAAATATCCGAAGCCAGTGGCAATTTTGCTCTGGATTATGGCAGAAATCATGATTATTGCGACTGACCTCGCAGAAGTTATTGGTTCTGCAATTGCGCTCTACTTGCTTTTCAATATTCCAATCTTCATTGGCGTATTAATTACTGCTCTCGATGTTCTTGTAATCCTCTTTTTGCAAAATAAGGGATTCCGTTACCTGGAGGCCTTGATCGTAGTCTTGATGGCTACAATTGTGGCAATCTTCGGGTTCCAACTGGTTGTGTCGGCTCCGGCGATTGCACCGCTCCTTGTTGGTTTTATTCCTACCTCACAAATTGTCTTTAATGCAGATATGCTTTACCTCGCTATCGGTATTATCGGTGCTACTGTAATGCCACACAACCTTTACCTTCACTCAGCCATCGTTCAGACACGTCGTTATGCGGAAACAAGTGAAGGTAAGAAAGAAGCTATCAAGTTCGCTACTATCGACTCAACTGCGGCTCTTTCGATGGCACTCTTTGTAAACGCTTCAATCTTGATTCTTGCTGCTGCGGTATTCTTCACAAATGGTATCGGAGAAATCGCAGATATTGAAGAGGCTTACAAACTTCTTTCACCATTGGTGGGGGTAAGTATTGCGAGTACCTTATTCGCAATTGCGCTCCTGGCCGCTGGACAAAATGCAACTGTGACGGGGACGCTTGCTGGACAGATTATTATGGAGGGATTCATTAATCTCAGGGTCAAGCCGTGGGTGCGACGAATTATCACTCGCCTACTAGCGATTATTCCAGCCGTGGTATTCATTGGTCTCTATGGTGCCAACGCCGCTACTGAGCTGCTTATTTTCAGTCAGGTGGTTTTAAGTCTCCAGCTCTCATTCGCCATCTTCCCGCTCCTTATGTTTACCGGAAGCAAGAAAATCATGGGAGAATTTGTGAACTCAAGAAAGTTAAATGTTATCTCGTGGATCATTGGTATAATCATCGCCTCGCTCAACTTATGGCTCCTCGGAAGTCTCTTCATTTGGTAGAGTATAGAAAAGCATAACTAAAAAGACCACCTAAAGTGGTCTTTTTAGTTACAAACCTAAGAGTAATTTTTTCATTAAATCAATCTCTTCCGTTTGTGTTTCAACAATCGCCTTGGTTAAGTCAGTCATTTCTCTGTGTTCTATATAGGGTTGTACACTTTGAGCCATCATCACTGCTCCCGTATGGTGCATCACCATATCTTCCAGAAATACTTTATCGAGTGCCGCTCCACTCAATGAGGAGAGGTCTCTCATCATCGGTGCATAAGCCTCAGGTCTGTCTACGTAAGGCTGTCCAAACCAACCTTGGTACCATTCTTTCATCATGGTAATTTCTTTCTCTTGAGCTGCCACAATGTCTTTTGCAAGCTTCTTGATTTCAGGAATTGAACCACCACGAGCGATAACTTCTTCGGCAGTATCAACTGCTTCTTGGTGATGAGGAATCATTCCTTCAAGAAACTCTCGTTCACTTTTAACCATCATCATAGAGTGGTCCATTCCACTCATCATACCCATACTTGAATCAGCTTTATTTGCTTGAGATGTTGGGTTACCCATAAGTGAACCGTCTGACATACGATGCATACCAGCCGGTACATCATCCTGTGTACCCATCTTCATTGGATTGTCGGTTGACTTTACGGTGAAGCTATAAGCAACCGATCCAATGACTATTACCACCAGTCCAATAATTATTACGATTGATTGATTTTTCATATTTATTTTGCTACATGACCATAGTCATACTGTTAAACATCACGAGCATCCAGATACACATAAGAATCATAAAGCTAGCTTCAATAATTGTGATGGTCGAGAGTGGAAGTTTAAAATGGTTCCTAGGCAAACGCAGTGCAAAGTCTCCTTTTTCATCATTGATTGCAAAACTCCATAAAGACCAGCGTGTATATAAACAGAGTGATGAGTGTCGCTGGGAGGATGAGGAGTTGGAAAATAAATCGGATAACTTAATAACTCCGAAGAATATCAGTACCCAACCCATCAAGTGAGACGTGTAGTCTGGATACACATGGAACGGTACGGTGTATAGAGAAAGTAAGGCTGTAATTATATAAATCAGCGCAATAGGCCAATATGCCCAGACACTTATGGATGCTGCGTGATGCATCTCTACTGTACTATTAGTTGATGGGTGGTGCATACTTTATTTTCGTTTTAAGCGGTACACTTTCAGTATTTCTTCAACTGGCTTTTTGACGTTTCCGGACTTAATTTGATTAGCAACACAATGCGAAATGTGTTCTTCAAGCAGTACGTTTTCAATATTTGAAAGTGCTTGCTTTACGGCTGAGGTTTGAGTAATAACATCAATACAATATGTATCTTTCTCAATCATACCTTGCAAACCACGCACTTGACCTTCAATAATTTTAAGGCGACGAATTAATTTTTTATGCGATTCTTTCATGTGTGAGATAATAATACCCCCTAGGGGGTATTATTGGCAAGTAAAAGTCAAATACAGCTCCTTTGGGAGCTGTATTTGTACGCGTTTCTCGTGCTAGCACGATTTGGCGGAGAGAGGGGGATTCGAAACTTACAGTTTCAGTACCCCAATTGGCCAGTTTGTTTCGCTTCACTCACAAACTGGCTCAATCGGGCTTCGAATCCCCACAGAAGTGACATTTAGTCACTTCTTCACTCTCCGCGAACAAAATATGCGCCCTTGCGGGACGCTATTTTGTACTCGCGGAGAGAGGGGGATTCGAACCCCCGAGGAGCTTTCGCCCCTGCCGCCTTTCCAAGGCGGTACATTCAACCGCTCTGCCATCTCTCCAAACTTGAAATGTTATAACACATCTTTTCGACCGATAATATCCTCAACCAACAATAAGCTGCGCCAAAGGGGACGGATCAACGAACAGGCATACTCTCTTATGTGTTTAGGTTTTGTTGAACTCGTGCTAAAGCCCACCTTGATTGATACTTCTGGAAGCAACATAAAAAATGTATCTCCTTTAAAGGCGATTCTGATGTTTAACTTATGTTCCTGCCACCAAACATAGAGATCACTCATGAATTCTGGCGTCAGAATCTCACGCGCGGCAACTGGATCAGTGGAAGCGACATGGAGTTTCTTTTCAAAATCATTCCACTCAAGAACGGTTTCTTGCACTCGATGTTGCCCCAAAAGATCAGACCAAAAAGTCAGATGCGCAAACCCCACTCGATCGTTCTCAGTTGAAATATAAGTTTCAGCCGAGTGAGTAAATGGTAGCTTCGCCACAATGAATGCTCCCTTGAAAAGCTCAACCGTCTCACTGGAATTATTTTGACGTGACTGTTGCTTAGTGACCACAAGCTCACGGAGAGAAAGTTCGGTCGTACCAAAGGTAGTCAGCATATCGTCTGAGATGATCTCGATCCCCTCAACGGTCATCAGTGACGATGCTGAGAGCAGCTGTTTTGTTTCTTCCCGATGATCAACATCATAGGTATACATTACAGTCCGATTGAGTGTTGTTGAGACGATCGGCATCAGCGCCATATTTATTTCTTTAGCAAGGAGCTTGCTATCGGTAAACCAGCGACGAGCTGAGACCAGCACAACAAGCAACCAAAGTATGGCGCAAACAACAAAAACATTCCACACTAAACTGGAGTGTTTCCCCTCAATAAAATAAAGTGAGAAGAGGATCGCAATAGCAAAAAGCCCTGCCACCAGCGCATACCGTCGACTACCGATCACCACCTCACGACGCACATGCGTAGACGATATAAAATCACCATAACTGCTCTGCAAGACCGCATCAAAGCGTTGCCTGAGAATATCAATATTTGGTATTTGTTGCTTGATACGATCCATGTCTATCCTCCCATTTCACGAAGTCGACGAATCCGATCTGAAGCAGGTGGATGAGTCTGAAAAAGTGCGCTGATCTTTTGTCCGATTCCTTGTTTCCTATCTTGAAAAGGATCAGAAATGAAGAGGTGCGCTGTAGCGTGCGAAACATGACGCATTGGTTGTGCTTGACCACTGATCTTCTCTAGGGCAGAAGCTAGACCTTCTGGGTAACGAGTCAGTAATGCGCCAGTGGCGTCAGCGAGATATTCACGCTTACGAGAAATCGCCAGCTGAATGAGTTTGGCTGCAAGTGGCGCAAGAATAATACCGATTATTCCGATAATAAGAAAGGCTGGATGACGATTACGATTGTCACCAAACATAAGAGTGCGAGTAAAGAAGTCGGCGATAATAGCAACAAAACCTGCCAAAACGACAGCGACAGTCATTACCAACATGTCTCGATTACCAATATGAGCCAACTCGTGTGCCATCACCCCTTCTAGTTCGGTACGATCAAGAATCTGCAGAAGACCGGTCGTTGCGGCCACGACCGCGTGTTCTGGGTCCCGTCCCGTTGCAAATGCATTTGGAGAAGGATCATTCACCAGATAAACCCTTGGCATAGGCAATCCAGCCGTGATCGCAAGATTTTCTACTACATTATAGAGCTCAGGTGCTTGTTCTTTTGTCACTGGGTGCGCGTTGGTCATTTTGAGAACAAGCTTGTCTGAATACCAGTAACTACCGACACTAGTAAGGACCGCAAGCGCTGCACCAATGTACAAAATGAGCGAATTTCCTATATACCACGCTACTGCGTAGCTTATAGCAATAACCATTACTAAAAATACCCCCATAAGCATAATGGTTTTTGTTACATTGCTTGATTGTTGCGTATACAGAGTAGACATAATGACAGTCGTTCAATCGTTAATTTCTTTACTTTCCTAGTACGTACTAAAGTGGAATTCCTTGCACACTCTCATTGGAACGGTAATCAACATCAGCTGACCAGTTGAGAAAATACCCATGCTTGTAACCGCCTTTTTTGATCAAATTATCCTTGCGAACTTCGATTAATTCTTCTTTACTGATCTCGAGCTGACGGATAAGAGTTTCGAGTACCACCATAAGATCACTGTACTCTTCCAGGAACTCCTCCTTCGTACGACTCATTGACAGAGAAGCTGCCTCTTCTTTGATTTTCTTAAAAAGCTCTTGCTGTAATTCCTGCACGTCAGTGATCTTTCGATACTCACACTGCTGATGCTTCGCTTCGATCTTGGCTGGCACATTGTCACGTATCAGCTTGTTGTAATAAACACGATTAATCTCTGACATATAAACAATAATACTACGAGTAACAGGAGAATCCTACCAAGAACCCCCACCTCCCCCACCACCACCTCCGCCCGAATGACCACCACCTGAGGATCCACTTTTGCCTGTAGAGGTGCTCAATGATGTCGAGAACGAGCCTAGCCCTGCCGCAAAAGCCGTAGCACTAAAGTGTCCCCCGGTATCAGCTTGGTACCAGTTTGGCGGTGTTATCTGAATATCTTTAAATACCTCTGCCCATTCTTGCTCCACCCCAAAAGCGATGGCGTAGGGTAGGTATTCCATGAATTTTTCCGGACTGAGCGCAGGGGCGTTATGAAATTTGTAGCGCTCTTTTTCTGTCGTGGAAAGAAAATCTTTAAAGCCCTTGAGGTAATTGAGTGCTTCGTAGCCCTTTTTGGTTCTTCGCTCGGACGCCAAAAAAAACCAAAGCAGGGCAGTCACAAAGAATGAAACACCTAGAAGCTGTGTGAAAAGAGCGCTTTTCACATACGAACTCACATCTATCGATTCGACTCCGTAGTAGTAGAAAAAGAAAAATAGTGCAGTGAGAATACCAGACACCAAAGGAACCACGATCAGAAGCATCAGCCTGACCGTTCGACTGAAACGTTGCTCGATAAAACCTTTTTCAAGTATATCCCTTTCTACGGCTTTATTAAGTTTCTGAAGAATTTTTTGATTAGCCAACAACTTTGAATTGTTACTTTTAACATCAGACAACTTAATTACCTCCCTGCCTACTTCAGGTGCACGGAATAGTAACCCCGCAATCTCATCATCAAATGACAGATCGTTATGTAGTATGGGTTTTTGCAACTTAACCTCGTGATCTTTTACGTTAAAGAACAACACCTTTTCTGTTGTTTGTTTTATTTGGATATAGCCGCGCTGCGCCAAATAGATAATTGCTGCTGTAATATCGCGCTGGTCTAGCCTTCTATCAAAAAGTACTCCTGTAAACATCGGTTTAAATTCCGATAAGGGTTCGTACTGTGCAATAACCGGTAGCTTTGTGCGGTATTTAAAGTGCCACTTATATGCCCAGACAGAAAAACCAACAAACCAACACGCAAGAGCAATAAAAGCAATCCAGAAAAAGTTAACTTGTTCGAGTACAACGATATCTCTTCCATACTGTAATCGTTGTGCCACCGTAACTCCCATACCAGCCACTAATCCTTCCTCCCAGGCAAAACGAGTCTCTTCTGACGTGTGCTTGGTCAAACAGTTCTGCGCACTCCCGGTAAAGCCGACATAACAATCTGCCACTTCTGTCAGACCATTCTCCCACTCTGTATGTAGTGTGACCAATACTTTTTCCATGAATACTGGCCACTCATCGCCAGTTACGTTCCAGTACACTTCTATGCCATCTGGATATTCTGCCAAGCCGCCCTCAACCCTATAAACGATCTGGTACGTATGTGGACCAGTGATAGTGCGATTCGCATCACCGATCTTTACCGACAAACCGTTATATGACTCTAGCGTGTACGGTTCTGGCTGGCCGTCTCTAGTGACTGAAAGAAGACCCAGATCGATATAGCGAGTCTTATACCAAACAGAGGCCTCCTGCGGGTGCTTATCTTTGATGTTACGAAAGATGCCATGCCGAGACTCCAGCTCAAAATCATAGACAATGGTCTCAGTGACTGTGAAGGAACTGTCTTCATTGATGACAATATCAGAGTTGAATGAACGAATGATCTCGGCACTAGCAATAGAAATGAGCGCCGCCCAAAGGGCGGCGCTCAAAGCTAGTACAGCAGCGGTGCTTCGAACAATTTGTCCCGCTGACTGAAACATGATCGAGGAACTAGAAGCTTACCTTCACTGGTTCACGTTCTTGACTATCCTCAGCAAGTTCAAAGAATTCCTCTGCCTTGAAATTAAAGGAGCTCCCTACAATATTCGACGGGAATGACTGCAGAGCGATATTAAGATCGCGTACATTGCCGTTGTAGAAACGGCGAGCAGCCTGAATCTTGTTCTCGGTATCTGAGAGTTCACGTTGTAGCTCAAGGAAGTTGGTATTAGCCTTAAGATCCGGGTAATTCTCTGCGATTGCAAGAAGGCGTCCGAGCGCACCAGTGAGCGCCGACTCGGCTCCCGCCATAGCCGCGATCTGCTCTGGAGTAATGTTTGAAGGATCAACGTGAGTCTGGGTCGCTTGCGCCCTGGCCTGAGTCACCTGATCAAGCGTTTCTCGTTCATGAGCAGCGTATCCCTTCACTGTTTCAATCAGATTAGGAATGAGGTCGTAGCGACGCTTGAGCTGCACATCAATGTCAGCCCATGCTTCTTTCGCTCGCTGAGTAAGTTTTACAAAATTGTTGTAAGCATAGATCACGTATAATGCAATCACTACTGCCGCAACAATCAAAATCCACATTACGTTCATATTTCAAGATTGTTTAAATTTTTATAACACTAATAATAGCACAAAAGAGCCGGGTAAGCGGCTCTTTTGTGGGTTTCCAAAAATTTTATTTAGTACATCCCACCTCCCATACCACCCATATCTGGCATAGCTGGTTTTTCTGGCTCTGGAGCATCTGCAATTGCCGCCTCAGAAGTAAGGAGAATAGCCGCTGCTGATACTGCGTGCTGCACTCCAGCGCGAGCTACTTTTACTGGATCGATGATACCAACCTTGATCATATCATCCACCATTTCGGCCTTAGCAGCATCATAGCCAGCATTACCGCCAGCACCTTTCACCTTCTCAACGATTACCGCACCATCATGCTTGCCGGTATTGTCGGCAATTTGCTTCAGTGGTACCTCAAGTGCCTTGAGTACAATGTTGTAGCCGATCAGTTCTTCTCGAGACAAGTCCTTCTTATCAAGGATCTCCTTTTCGACAATACCTGCTGCTCGAGCGAGCGCGGTACCGCCGCCGGGCACGATCCCTTCTTCGATAGCTGCCTTGGTTGCATTGACTGCGTCTTCGATCTTGAGCTTGAGATACTTCATCTCAGTCTCGGTTGCTGCACCCACACGAATTACCGCCACACCGCCAGAAAGCTTTGCGATACGTTCTTCAAGCTTTTCTTTATCAAACTTAGAAGAGGATTGCTCAAGTTGAGCCTTCAAAGCATTTACCCGATCAGTAATTGCAGTCTTTTCTCCAGCACCACCAACAATAGTAGTGCTGTCCTTAGTGGCGATCACCCGATCAGCCTTACCAAGCTGTGCGAGCTCTGCATTTTCGAGCTTCAGGCCGAAGTCTTCAGAAATGACCTGTCCACCAGTGGTGATTGCGATATCAGCGAGGATCTCCTTCTTTCGATCACCGTAGCCAGGGGCTTTTACTGCCAAAACTGAAAATCCACCCTTAAGCTTGTTAACCACGAGAGTCGCCAGTGCCTCACCGTCCACATCATCAGCGATAATAATGAGTTCTTTTTTGCCAGTCTGGGCTATCTTTTCGAGCAATGGAAGAATTTCTTGGATGCCTGAGATCTTTTTGTCAGTAATGAGGATCTGAGCATTTTTGTACTCAGCTTCCATGCGTTCAGCATTGGTCACCATGTACGGGGACACGTAGCCTTTATCAAACTGCATTCCTTCAGTGAATTCAGTCTCAATACCAAATGATTGAGACTCTTCAACTGTCACTACTCCATCCTTGCCAACCTTGTCAATCGTCTCAGCGATCTTTTCACCAAGCTCAGCACTTTCAGCTGAGATAGTAGCGACTTGCTTGATCTCCTCAATCGAAGATATCTTGGTCGCCATTTTTTTAAGAGTTTCAACCACGTCTTGAGCGGCGTGTTCCATGCCAATTCTCACAGCCATGGCATTAATACCCATTGTAGTCTGCTTCAGCCCCTCATTTACCAGCGCTTGTGTAAGTACCGTAGCGGTTGTGGTGCCGTCACCAGCCAATTCATTGGTCTTCGTCGCTACTTCCTTGATGATCTCAGCGCCCATGTTCTCGAATTTATCTTTGAGCGTGATCTCTTTAGCGATTGAAACACCATCATTGGTGATAGTTGGACCACCAAAACCCTTGTCGAGTACTACATTACGTCCACGTGGACCAAGAGTGATCTTGACTGCGTTCGCGACCGTGTCGACTCCTTTCTGCAGTTTCTTCTTTACTTCTTCGCCGAAAATTACTTCTTTTGCCATATCGATTCAAAGTTCAGATTATTTAGTAATGATTCCTAGAATGCTCGATTCAGAAACAATGAAGTATTCCTTATTCTCAAACTTCAGTTCATCATATCCGTACTTTGAGAAAACCACTCGATCTCCCACCTTCACCTCAGGCGGAATCCGCTTCTCACCGTCTTCGTCCCATTTTCCTGGGCCAGCAGCAATAACAATGCCTTGTTCTGGCTTTTCTTTCTTAGCAGTATCAGGAATGATGATCCCTGACGCTGACACGGTTCCTAATTCCTCATCGGTAAGTGGCCGAACGATGACCCGATCACCGAGCGGGCGAAGCGGACTTTCGTTGTTCTTTGCAACATCTGACATACAAATTTATTAAGAACTAAAACTAAATGTTAATATTCCCTGAAAATTACAGTTGCGACACTTAAAACAGCCTTTCGCAGCTCTCCGCCAGCATATTCTCCCTAGACAGGTCGAATCTGCTGAGGAGCCTGCGTAAATTCAGCACAGTCGCAGCTTTGCTGCTCGTTGCTTCATTTAATCCTGGTCGCGTGCGTATTATACTGAGGGGAGATGAAGTTTGCAAAATCTGTAGGGGCGGGGTGGCCTTCGGCCACCCCGCCCCTACTCTCACCGCTTGCCTACAACCATACTTTCTGCTACTATCACTCGGCATGAATATTATCGATTCGGTGCTTCCTGCACTACCGTATATCCAGATAATCCTCTCCGTCCTCCTTGTTGCAGCAATTCTTTTGCAGCAACGTGGTTCAAGTTTGGGAGGTGCATTTGGAGGAGACAATTTTAGCTCTGCATTCCACAAGCGTCGTGGCGCTGAACTTTTTCTGTTTAAGTTCTCGATCGGAATCTCTATTCTCTTTGTCCTCTCGGCATTTCTCAACATCCTCGCCTAAACGATAGTTGTGTCGGTTTACTGATCTATATAAATCCAAATGACACAGCGTCTTTGGCTTTGTTTGTAATCAAACACTTGTAAATCATTCATTACAGTATGAACATTAATCTCCAACCCGGATCCTCCTCACGTTTCATAGACAGGCTTTTTAACCTCATTGAAAACATTCCTCACAGCGATCGCTTTCTGGTTAAAATTGCTCTTTTTCTATTCATCGGAACAGCTGTCTGGCTCATTCTCTCGATCAATCAGGATCATTCTGAAATAACCCCCACTACCGGTGGCTCGTTTACTGAGGGAATTATCGGCACCCCACGCTTCATCAACCCAGCACTCGCACTCACCCGCGCAGACCAAGATGTAACCGCACTTATTTACAGCGGCCTCCTAAAGATTGGTGAAAACGGTACTCTTCAGAATGATCTCGCTGAAAATATTTCTCTTTCTGAGGACAGGCTGACCTATACAGTAACCATTCGAAAAGACGTTACCTTTCATGACGGCACTCCGCTTACTGCCCGTGATGTTGCCTATACTATCCTTCTCGTGCAGGACCCTGACCTTAAGAGCCCCCTTCGTGGAAACTGGAGCAATGTAACAGTAGAGGAGGTCAATGAATACGAATTAAATATCCTTCTTGAGGAAGCATACACACCTTTCATTGAAAACTTCACGCTCGGTATCATGCCCGCCCATGCTTGGAGTAAACTTCCAATCGAACAACTACCCTTCAGCCAACTCAACACTGAGCCGATCGGTTCTGGCCCATTTGCCATCACCGCTGCTAAACGAAGCACTTCAGGTGTTATCGAACACTACACTCTTGCAGCATATCGAAAAAACGAACCAAGCCCCAAGATCGATACGCTCGGTTTAGCCTTTTATCAAAATGAGGAACAACTTTTAACAGCACTTTCAGATCAAGAAATAGATGCTACAGCGTATCTTTCACCTGAACGTATTGGTACCGTTCTTAATCTTGGGTATCAAATAATTGAACAGCCCCTACCCCGTGTCTTTGGTGTTTTCTTCAATCAAAATCGATCAGCCGCCCTTCGAGATGCTGCAGCTCGAAGCGCATTGACAGCAGCGCTCGATCGAGATGTACTCATTGAGAATGCACTACAAGGTCGCGGTGTCCCCATTACTACGCCTACCATCCTCGACTCACTTACGTTAGAATCAGAGGACAGCATCGTGAGCCAAGCGACATCGTCTGCAGCTGAGCAAGCGATCGCTATACTAGAAAACGGAGACTGGACCAAAAATAACTTAGGTCTTTGGGAAAAGCAGATCGACAAAGAACTGACTACACTTGGCGTCACACTAAAGACCAGTAACAGCCCTCTCTTTGCAGCATTAGCCGATTCAATTACAAAGCAATGGGGAGCGATCGGCGTGCAGGTGACCATCGAACAATTTGAGCAAACAGGTCTCGTACAATCAGTGATCAGGCCTCGTGATTTTGAGGCACTACTTTTTGGTCTTGATATGAGTCGTTCTCATGATCTGTATCCTTTTTGGCATTCTTCACAGCAAGACGACCCCGGGTTAAACGTTGCTCAGTATGCGAATGTCGAAGTTGATAAACTATTAGAAAAAGCTCGTACCGAACCGTATGGGGCCAGCAGGATCGAACTCTTACAGTCAGTGAGTCACATCATCACTGAAGAGCGACCAGCTATCTTTCTATTCCAACCAACGTTTACTTATGTAGTCGATAAGAACATGTTTGTATCAGAGATGAACGAACTTGGTCGCCCAACTGACCGTTTCAGTAACATTACGCAATGGTATACCGAAAGTGATTCACTTTGGCCAATATTTAGAAATGAAAGTATGAATGAATAAAATTTACAGAGATCAATTGAAATAATTATGGAAAATACAAACAATACAAATTCGCAGTCAGGAACAAATAATCGTAACCGTAGACCTTTTCGTAGTCGTCGGTCTCCAGCACATGCTGCAACTGGTCAGGTACGGACTGCAACTAGTCCTCGCCACCCAGCACATCGACAGCCTGGAAGCCGCGTAGCAACTGGTGGACATCCCGATAGTGGAAATCGACCTGGACGCCGTAACAACAATAATCGAAACCGTCGTAACAATGGTGGTGGTAATCGTCGTCGTTCCGACAAAGCACCAGCTCTCACTCATCGTCTTGACGTTACCGATCAAAAATCACCTTTCATACCAGAAATAACTGATGAGGATACTGTCCGCATTATTCCAGTCTCGGGTGTTGAAGAGATCGGTCGCAACATGAACATCGTCGAAACCAAGGATGACATCATCATTATCGATGCCGGTTTCCAGTTCGTATCAGAAGAAAGTAACGCGCCTGGCATCGACTACATTCTACCGAACACGCAGTACCTCGAGGAGCGTAAGCACAAGATCCGAGCGTTGATCGTTACTCACGGTCATCTCGACCACATTGGCGGTATTCCATTCATCATGGAACGTATCGGTAATCCACCGATCTATACGCAATACCTCACCTCACTCATGATTCTCAAACGACAAGAGGAGTTTCCACACATGGAGCCAGTCAATATGAACGTTGTGCAGGAAGGAGAATCCTTTACCATCGGCAAGACCAAGATCAAAACCTTCCCGGTTACCCACTCAATTCCAGACGCGATGGGAGTCTGTGTCGAAACAAAGCACGGTGATGTTGTGATCACCGGTGACATCAAGCTAGTACACGAGGAGGGCAAAGTAGTGGTTGAAGAGCGAGCATCCTGGGAAAAGGTCGGCCTCAATAAAAACATCGCCCTACTCTGTGACTCAACCAACGCTGACCGTCAGGGCTTCTCTGCCACTGAAGCGAGAGTGTTTTTGACCCTAGAAGAGATCATTCGTAACGCGCAAGGCCGCCTTATCATCGGCACCTTTGCATCGCAATTCGACCGTCTCATCAGCGTGATAAAAGTCTGTGAAGAGATGGGCAAGAAAGTAGTTATGGAAGGTCGTAGTATCAAGACCAACATCGACATCGCAATTCAAGCTAAGTTACTCGAAGTTGACCAGCGTACCTTTATTAATGCTGGCGATATGAGTGATTACCCAGCTGACCGGATCGTTATTCTTTCAACCGGAGCACAGGGTGAACAATTTGCTGCTTTGATGCGCATGGCTACCGACAAGCACAAATTCATCACCCTCACAGAGCGTGACACGATCGTTCTCTCTTCTTCAGTCATTCCTGGAAACGAAATCGCTGTACAAAAACTCAAAGACAACATTTACCGCAAAAATGTGAAAGTCATCAATTACCAAGGTTCACACGTACACTCCTCTGGTCACGGTAACGCCGGCGAGCTCGTGTGGGTACACCAAGCAGTGAAGCCGACATTCCTCGTGCCGGTTCACGGACACCACTATCACCTCAAGAGCCACATGTATGCTGCGGTAGAAAATGGCTTCCCTCGCGACCATATTGCTGTTCCAGATAACGGCACGATTATAGAGATTAAAAACGGATTGGAAATGACCATTCTTCCAATGAAAATACCGACTGAACTCATGATGGTAGATGGTTTTACCGTTGGTACCAGACAAGAAGTGGTTCTTCGCGATCGTCAGACCTTGGCGGAAGATGGTATGTTTGTCATCATTGCGACCGTTAATACCAAGAACGGTAAGCTTCGTAAGTCACCTGACATCATCTCTCGTGGTTTTGTTTATCTTCGAGAAAATCAACAGCTACTTTCTGAGGCTCGTGTCCTTATCAAAAAGACTGTCGAGAAACAAACAGAGCACATGAATCCTGTCGATCTTGAACTCGTGAAAGATGATCTTACCAATATCGTAAGCGGATTCTTGATGCAGAAAACGCAAAAGACTCCGATGGTGATTCCGGTGCTCATTGGGATTTAAAAATAATGAGCATAGCGACTATATTTTAAATCGTTCGTAATTTACGCCTTTCATAGCGTAAATTATCGAACACGGACACGCAAAGCTGTAAATTAAACTTTTTTACAGCCCGCTACAGCCATGATTTGGGACTGGAACAGGTCCCAAATCATGGCTAAGCGTCTGTATAAGCACAGCCCTGGTCGAAGCTTAGCTTCTCCTTGTTTTGTTTCTGTTAATAGCCAACAAAAGCACCACAAGGGTACTTCCGAATGTATAGTCGTTATACACTCCTTACTTTCTAGGTCGCCACTTTCGCCGGCTATAATGTAACCACTATGCCATCAACCACCCATCATCCCAAGCGCCACCTCATTCCGATTTACGCTGCCTCCCTACTCCTCGTATTACACAGTTTCCTGGTAGCCTACATCAACTCTTCCTACCTTGAGCAATTCATCTCGACGGCTGCGGTCGGTACTATCTACACCCTTGGTTCCGCACTCAGCGTACTTATCTTCCTCTTCGTTTCCCGAGTGTTGCGCCAGGTGGGAAATTTCAAGCTGACGCTGGGATTACTCCTCCTTGATATGATTGCCGTGCTGGGTATGGCGTATGCCAACGAATTGCAAGTGGCGGTTCCCCTCTTTCTCGTACACATCATTACCGTGCCACTGATCATTTTCAATCTCGATGTGTTCATGGAGGAATTAATCGGGAATGACGAATCTGCAACTGGCCGTCATCGCGGCTTACAACTTACCCTCATCAGCATCATCAGCGCGCTTTCTCCTTTCATCAGCAGCTTGCTTATCAATGGAAATGATCAAACCTTTACCTATCCGTACCTCCTCAGTGCTATCGTCCTTCTCCCGATCATGGCGATCATGATGTTTTATTTCCGTGATTTCAGTGACCCGGAGTACAAGGAAATCGACGTCTTCTCTGCCATTCGTACCTTCTGGAGGAATATCAGCCTACGTAGTGTACTGTCCGCTCACTTTGCCCTGCAAATGTACTTCATGTTGATGGTCATCTACACACCGATCTACCTCACTCAACACATTGGCTTCTCTTGGACAGAATTCGGTATCATCATGCTGATCGCGCAGTTGGCTTACGTCCTCTTCGAATATCCGACTGGCTACATTGCCGACCACTACATCGGCGAAAAAGAGATGATGGGGTTTGGTTTCTTGATTATGATCATCGCTACCTCCTGGATGGCGTTCGTCGCTGTACCAAGTATGCTGGCATGGTCGATCATTATGTTCATTGTGCGTATCGGCGCAAGTTTGGTTGAGGCGACCACTGAGAGTTATTTCTTCAAACAAACAAAAAGCAGTGACGCGCAGATCATCAGTTTCTTCCGTATTACTCGACCACTGGCGTATGTGGTTGGCGCACTGATCGCTTCACTCTCGCTCCTCTACGCTCCACTCAACCTTCTCTTCATTGTCTTTGCGGCACTCATGATACCAGCGATGTTTCTCACTCTCAATATCAAAGATACACGGTAAGTTTTATGCGAGTCTGTAGTTGCAACGATGTTTTATGAGAAAACCTTCTTCGGTTAGGCGGGCGAGTTGCGTAGCAACTCGCCCGCTTTCATTTTCTCCTCCGAGTTGAGGATCAGTCTCGGCCAGCTTGGCTCGCAGCTGCTGCGGAGTCAATGGATTTTCTGTCTTAGTGAATACTTTAAGAATTGCCCCGCGGATCTGTCGGTCACTACCGTGAAATTTTGATTGCTTGGTGTAGTGTTTGCTTTTGTGGGTGATATTGCCGTGCTGCTCTTTAAGGTACGAACCATAGTCCATCAGCGCGTAGTACCATTCGCGTGCACTTTCTCTCGGCAGTGTACGCTCGACGAGTTTTAAAATATCAACATCATGAACCTTTGTTGCCCTCTTAAAAAAGTGGTGTATGAACACCTGTCGGACATTGGTCTCAATGAGCACTGTGGGCACATTATAAGCAAAGGCCATGATAGCTCCAGCAGTGTATGACCCGACGCCCGGCAAGCTCCGCAAGCCGGGCTCATCCTGTGGCCACTTTCCTTTTTGATTCTCAACCACTTCCCGCGCTGCAAGCTGCAAGTATTTTGCGCGACGGTTGTACCCAAGCCCCTGCCAGGCGCGAATGACGTCTCCAAGCGGCGCGGTGGTAAGCCGCCGCGCCGTCGGAAATAACTGTAAGAATTCCAAATATTTAGGCACAACCCGTTCTACTTGCGTCTGCTGCAACATCATCTCGGATACCAGAATTCGATACGGATCGTGGGTCTTACGCCACGGCAGCTCTTGCCGCCCCTCTGCGCAGTAATATTGCCAGACCATCTCCACAAATTGTCGTTCTTTTTTATTCATTGAAAAGTACTGCAGCTCGGGAATATTTGTCGATGTACGCATTAACCTCAAACTTACGCTTAGCGCTAGCGTAGTTCATGTAGCGGATCCTGCCAAAAATCGGGCGCTGGTTCCAAGCGCGGTCGTGCACCCCACAGATCGACCACATCACTCCTGTAAAGCCATTTGGGTCATTTCCGTCGAGGCTATATTTATCGTTGAGGTAAAGCGCTGTGTCGATAGCCGTCTGCACGTCTGGTGTCCATTCCAGGATCTTCTTAGCCCAGTACATGCGGCACCAGCCGTGCAGCTTCCCTTCTTTTACAAATTGCATTTGCATCGCATTCCAAAGTTCGTCGTGAGTCTTGCCAGATTCGAAAATTTCCTTGTCGTACACATACTCACGAACATCCCCTGCATGCTCGGCGATAGTCTTTTGTGCCCAGGCGTGCGCGCCTACCACCTGATCGTACGCCTGGTTGTAGTAGCAAAAATTATCAGCAAGCTCACGGCGCACAAGAAGCTCCTCAAGAAACGCTTCGCGACTTTCTTTATTAGTATCGTATGCCTGACTCACCTGCCGAGCAAGCCACTGTGCCGATAGCTGTCCAAAATGCAAATAAGGAGAAAGGTTCGATTGACCCTCTTGGGTTGGGTCATTGTGGTCAATACCGTATGCACTGAGCTTATTGAGAATGAAATGTCGCACACGATCTTTGGCGGCGAGCGAGCCGGGAGCCAGCCAATCGACTGGTCCAACGGTTCGATTCGCCAGGACTGTTTTCAGCAACTCTTCAAAATCCGGCTCGCTCGCCGCCTCTGCCACATAGGGATGTGGCACCACTTCTGGAAAATCAGTAAGATACTCACGCAACTTCCTGTGTACTTTTGGTCGAAAGGTGTACGCTGCAATTTCTTCCTTATCGCTCGCTACCCAACACGGAATGATGTTATGCGCATCCACTTCCGTCATTCGGACTGACACACTATCAGAAACAGCATCTTTCCACTCACGAACGAATCGTAACGGATTGAAGTCTGTTACCAACTCTCCTGCTCCTACTCGCTTTACAAATTTTGGCACGGTCTCAGTAGGATCACCTTGTAGTATGTGAAATGAAATATTGAGTTCAGCAAGTCGTTGCGCGGCCTCTTCGAGGCCGCGCAACATAAACTCATACTGCCGCCACGAAGCCCATGCAAAATTCGACACCAAGCTGAACACAGCATACAATGGTACTTCCTGCTCAAGCGCTTGCTCCTGCGCGTACAAAAGCGCCCAGTTGTCTTCTACTCGTTGATCTCGCTGCATCCAGTACACGATTGGTCCTATCCCTGCATCATTCTTATTTAGTACGCGTACTCGTGTTTCGTCGACCATACGTTACTCAACCACCTCATAATCTACTCGGGGCCTTTTTTGTTTCGGCATCAAGATCCATGCTGCGAGATAAAACAGCAATCCAGGAAAAAAGCCAGTCAAAACCAAAAACACAATCGCGATGATACGGAACAATACTGGATCTTGATCGAAATACTCTGCCAAACCCGCCATAACTCCAGAGATCACAGCCTTTTCTTCATCTCGTTTCAATCGTTTCTTTTGCATACCGTAAGAGTATACCAGAATTAGCTGGTACCTAATTTATAAATGACATCCTTCCGCTCAACTACAATCGGCCAACCCGCTCGCTTTGCGTACGTGTACAAACGTTCATTTGGATTAAAACAGATTGGCTGTACGACTGATTCAAGCAGCGGAATATCACCTTCCGTATCACCGACCGCTAGCGAGCGTTCCCGAGAAAGGGTCGCATTTCGATCAAATACTCGATTGACTATGTTTGCCTTATTTTTGATCAAGTGTTCATCTGTGATCACCCCAGTAAAACAGTCTTGCGGGCCAATCTCATAAAAACGACCATACACCTTATCAAACCCATACTGAAGACAAAATTCATCAAGGATCGTCTTGGGTGATTGTGAGATGGCTACCAGGTAATAATTCTGCTGCTTAAGCTCTGCAATTAGAGCTCGAGTATATCGGTACACATGTTTACTCTGTTCGTTCACCACATGCTTCCCTATCTCTGCAAACGTGCCATAGTGGACACCTTTTATATGTTGCAGGAAAGCTCTGATGACTGCCTCGATGTAATCTTGATAATCGCCCTCACGAGCACGCCAAGCCTGTAGCTCTGTTTCGTACAGCAATGCTGCTTCAGGTGGAAAGACATCCTCTTTGATTAATTGTTCCACCAGCTCTACAAGCAAGCTGGAACGAAAAACAGTTCCATCGATGTCAAAGAAAGCTACTGGTTTCATATTAGCAATGCCTGTACGTGGTCAAATAGAGACCCTACGCATATTTTATTAACTTCTAGCAGATTTTATAACCAAATCAACAATCGATCCAAAAGTGATAATCAGCAGAAGAAGAAGTGCCACCTGCCCAATGATCGGCATGAGCATAAAGAAAGCAATTCCGACAACGCCGACTACCACTGACAACAGTGACAGCTGCTGATTAGGACGATTGAAAACATTTAGTAAAAATTGTCCCAATACAGCACTCATGGCTATAGCACCGAGTATTAAGAGTAGCAAGTAACCAAGGATCAGAGCAAAACTTACCAAAGTACCGATCATACTGACAAACAAGAGTGTGAAGGCGATTGGCAAGAAAAAGATGACTGCAACACCGAGAAGGAAAGGACGGAAACTTTTAGTCACCGCTCGATTCACTACGAGCGCAAGTGATCGACGAGATACCAGATACCACACCAACACCGAGAAGAGTAATATCAAAAGTGGTACCAAGGCGGCTTTGATGGTTGGCTTACTTCCTGGAAGAACAGGATCACTTCGAACCATTTCTCCAGCCACAGTAGCACTGAGAGACTGGGTCAGTAATTGTTCGCTCACATATCGTACCGAGCCTGTCACGTTTGCCCGATCACCAAGTACAAGCTGATCCACTGTCACATCAACATCTCCTGCTATCGGCGCATCGATTCGAAGCGTGCCAACGGTCCCAAGGACATCACCACCGACCGAACCTTCAATTGTTGCCTCACCCACAAAGAGCAAGACATCACCAGTGACTGAAGCTGTTGAAAGGATATGTACCGAACCACCGATCACGAGAACATCGCCCATGATCGGCTCAGCGATAGTTGCGTCTCCTGAAATTATTCGAAGATCGTCACCCACTGAACCATGGATATCAGTCTTTAATGCGACAAGGAAAGCATTGTCTTCTACAGAGCCATTGACGACGATCTGACCAGCGGCTGCTACAAGATCTTCACTGACTGACCCTGAAATGTTGATCTTTCCGGCAATTGCATAAAGATCACCCTCGACAAACTGTTCTTCAGTCAATGAAACAGCTTCGCCAGTACGAACGACCGTACTCGCCTGAGCTACTGAGGTGAGTGCTATCGTAAGTACTATCGTAACAAAAAAAAGAAACGAGTGTCGTTGTAGTCCTGTCATAGGCATATAAATGGCTTTATCCGCTAAGTATACGGGTTTTTATCAACGTGTAAACGAAACTTACAAGCAAGAGAGAAGTTTCGTGGTTTCATACAGGGTTGGCGCTGCACCGGCAATTATTTCGGCCATTCTAGCTTCACCCAGTTTTTCTCCAGCACATACTTGCATCTCGGGAGTAATAACAAATGTTTCCACATCCACACCCACGGTATCGAGCACCGCTTGCTGACTCTCTCCGATTGGCAGATTACGAAGCGGGATACCCTCCGGAGGTGGTGTTGACAATACTTCTTTGCCCTCCACAGAATCATTCACTACTTCTGATTCAGTTTGTGTTGCTGAGACTGGTATCTGACTCTGTTTTAAATTAAACGAAAGATAAAAGAACACACCGACCGCCAGCAAAATTGCGATCAGAAGTAAAACGATGCTAACTATAAAAAATTTTTTCATGGTGCTATATAAGTAATAGGCGTCTGCAGGACACTGATGATCGTGAGCGCCAGCATGAGTAAAAAAAGACCACCGCAAAACAGGGCGACACGAGGCCGAGACAACTCCATTTGTCCAGTATGCCAATTACGAACATACAGAAAGGAAAAGACGAAGCGAACAAAACTCATATTCAACCCAATTTCTTATATAGTGTACCAGTTAGAACCAATATACCAACACCGATTACAAAAATAACTTCTGGATTTCCAGCCAGTATTTGATACTTCATCAGTGAGTGCTCGATCCCCGTTACCGTAGCAGTGAAGCCGAAGGTAATGAGGAGCAGAAACAATGTCGGGAAACGCGCCGCCACACTTTTGCGAATTGGTGCCACGGAATGCTCAATATGGGCTTCGGTTACGCGAGCAATCTGTTCCACACTTTCAAGAGCTTCCCCCGCCAGCTTCGTCACACCTACTTCACTGCTTGTTTTAGACATACAATATTTAATTCGAAGCTTTTTCTAACTTTACTCGAATCTCCTTCTCTTCCCCAGCTTGTAACACTTTTAGGATAATTTCCTGTCCAACGGTTTTGCTACGAAGAACGGTTGCAAGGTCTTTTTCACGCAACTCTTCACCATCAATCGAAAGAATTATGTCGTTTTCAGTGATGCCAACTTTATCAGCTGGAGAACCTGGCATGACAGCAAGTTCTTCCTTCGTTTCGCCACTGATGACCAGGGCCCCATAATCAATCGTTAGCTCATTTAGTTCGACAATGCGTTTGGTTACCATAGCATACCGAACACCTAAAAACGGTCGAACGATCTCACCATATTCTTTGACCGATTCAACCACTCCCTTCACAACATGCGCTGGCAGCGCAAAACCAATGTTGTCAGCACCACGAGAAGTTGCCACATTAACTCCGATCACTTCACCAGCAAGATTTAAAAGCGGTCCTCCAGAATTACCTGGATTGATCGCCGCATCAGTTTGAATCACCTGATCAAGCTGTTCGCTGTGTCCCATTCCATCACTAGCCACAATCGAACGAGACAAACCAGATATCACGCCAACTGATACTGAATTACGAAACTCTGCAAGCGCATTACCAATCGCGACAACTGTCTCGCCTAGCTTCAATGACTCTGAGTCTCCAAAAGTGACAAATGTCAACGCACTTTCAAGCGGCTCATCAATCTTTAAGATCGCTATATCAAGTTGTGCGTCACGAGCTAGCACGGCTACTTTATATGAAGTACCATCATTAAGTAACACTGAGTAACGAGCATTTTCATCTTCTACGACATGACGGTTTGTCACAATGAGTCCATCGTTACTTACAATAAAGCCAGAGCCCCCTCCTACTTCTCGCTCTTCGGTACCATTCTCTCGCACCCGCGGAATACTAAATCCACCAAAAATTCCCCACGGATCATATGATTCGTAGTACTGTTCGTAGACTGGGACGTCTTTTGTGATTACTACCGATACGACAGCTGGATTAACCTTTTCAATTGTCGCGACGACTTGTTCATTGGCAGTCTGTTGCATGGTCTGTTCTTGCGTCGGGACCGCGCGTTGACTGTCAACATATCCGACTAAAAAATCCCGACCAATATACGCCAATCCAAGCACGATAATGACGCTCGTTAGACTCGTCACAATAATGATCTTTGCAATATTCATATTTCCTGGTTCCATACGCTCTTGATACGAATTACTTATTCTTCCTCTTTCACAAAGAGTCGTTTCCCTCGTTCCCACATTTCTGGATGGCCTTGGAGTGAAAGCCAATACCACCATTCAGCGCCCCAGAGATACTGGGTATCAAAGTGAGTAGCCTCAGCGTACGACAAAATGTCTTCGAATTTTTGTAAATTCATTCTCGTAAACTGTACCTCGATCGGAACATCGGTGATCGGCTCAAGAAGCCACGGCTCTCCTGACAGTTCAATGAGTACCGTTGGTTTTTCACCGTAAAAAGTCTTCATGAGATTGTCTTTTACTCGGTACGCCCACGCTGGCAACACCGTTCGGAACTGACCTAGTTCGGGATTCCAAAAGTGCACGTAGACACTCGTCCCAAAGACATCCCCTCGTCGATAAGCACCTACCCAAGTACCAAGGTTGCCACTATCTGTAACAAGAATCTGCCGAGTAGTATCAAGTGTTCGAACGAGTGCTATCTCTTTTTCAAGGAATGTTACATCGAGCTCCCCACACTGTTCGGTCGCAAATACGTTCAAAAATGGCTCATTTTCAACCTGCCACATCACCACCGCTGGACTGTTTTGATAACGGCGTATCACCTGCTCCATATAGCGCAGTTGGACCGACTGTTGCTCAGCGAGAGAGATCTCGCGTACCCATGTTGGAATATGACATTCTGGCCAACGTGGCAACCTTCGACCAACGGCTAAAACAACGGTCGCTCCTACTTCTTCAGCTCGTTTGATCTGATAGTCTAACTCAGCAAAATTGTAAACATTTGGTACCGGCTCGACCATCGGCCAATGCGCCGCCAAGCGAAAATGACGGACCTGCAAATCATCAATCAATGCATCGTATGTCTCTCGCCAATCAAGACCGAGCTCACGAGCATATGGTGTATTAAAAGACATACCATAAGTGATCTGTTCCGGAACAGGCTTTTGCACGAGCAGCCATAACGCAAAAAGACCAACCACGACGAGACCAATAGACCAATAGAGAATCCTTTTCCACATATCAAGCTATGGTATCACGTGAAGAGTGCTACAAAACCGACCAGTATCACCACTACATACAGCATCCTCCGGAAAAAGATCTGGGGACGAACATCACGATCGGTTGCCGCCGCGGGCAACCACTGAGCAAACAAGATTCCAATCAGTAAGATAAACACATACTGCAAACCACCGAGTGCTTGTACGACCGACACCTCGCCCAGATCCGTTGCTTTAAGAAGCATGAAAGCGGCAATACCAGCAAGGACTTTATTGAGCAACACTATCTCACCCGCCTTCCGTGACACCCCTGTCGTTTGCTTTCGCACTCTATCAAAATACGCAGGTACGAGGAGCAGTGAAAGTGTGAAGACGACAAAACCAATACGTGACCAAAAAAAACCATCGTCGAAACTTGTTTCCAAAAAGAGGCCTTTCATGGTGATGTAGTGCAATGCAAAAAAGAGACCACTATGAAACACCTGCACAAAGACATCAACGCGGGGTAAGGTCTGGGCTACTAACATCGTACCAACTGACAATAAAATAACGCCTAAAATGAAATTTTCATGTAATTCGGTACTGAGAAATATGTAACTTAAACCAAACGAAGCCAAGGCTGAAACTGAGCCGATGATCGGCATCGCACTCGAGGCGTCTGTTCTACGCAACGCATCGTACA
This sequence comes from Candidatus Elulimicrobium sp., assembly GCA_022730015.1. Lineage (GTDB taxonomy): Bacteria > Patescibacteriota > Minisyncoccia > Phycocordibacterales > UBA918 > OLB19. The sequence goes on from DZBU01000003.1 coordinate 49,450, forward strand.
TTGAAACCAAAGCAATAAAGAAGGTGTAAGCAGATAAAAACGCCATACCAACCACTTGAATAGTTGGAGTTTCGACATTTTCAAAAGAAGGCAAACCAATTTCGGAAAGACCTGGTATCCATCCCAAGAAAAATATCACGATCCAGCCGCCAGTCACCAAGCAAGAATAAAACGCGTAGACAAAAGGTTTCGGTAAAAGCTTCTCGTCAGAGACAATGTACTTATCTAGTATCGCAACGATCGCGTTGAGAAACTGTCCCGCGGACGCCAAGAGTATCCATGCCATATAGGCCTATTCTACTATGCCGTTCTGCGTAATGATCTCCTTATACACCTGTGCCGAAGGACGGATGGTCCGCTCGAGCGTATCATAATTGACTTCCACCAACCCAAACCGCTTTTCAAATCCAAGTGCCCATTCGTAATTGTCGAGCAGTGACCAATAGAGATGGCCACGTACATCTGCACCAGCTTGGATTGCTCGCCAGACACCCGTCACTTGTTTCGTGATGTACTCGGCGCGGTCTGAATCGTCGTGGTCAGCCAAACCTCCTTCTGAAACAAAGAGTGGTTTTTTGTAATGAGCAAGCATCATAAGTGCATCGTAGATGTGTTCTGGAGCAAAGTTCCAATCCATATCGGTTTTTTTCCACTGGCGCATGTCACCAAACTGCGTGTAGAAATAGTAGTTGAGACCGATTGAGTCGCAATGGTGATGTGTACGATTCATAAAGATGCTTGTCCAGAGATAGTTGGCCACAGCTGCCTTCAGTTTATTAAAAGGATTCGAGTTCGCAGCGAACACAATGACATGCTTCACTACGCTCACCTCAGTTTTTGGTGACACCTGTTTGATCGCATGGTAAGCAGCGTTGTGCGCGTTCGCCAGATTCTTCATTACCTGCAGATAGAGAAATAATGGCCGTAGACCTTGGGTCGCTTGTGCTTCGTAGATTCGACCAGAGTTTGTGATGGAGACCAAGTCAGTGACAGCAAAGCGCTTGAACGGTGGCCAGCTGCCCCGCAACCAACCATTGCTCCCGTAAACATTTGGTTCGTTCATGGTGGAGAAATGATCACAGAGATCGCAGAGTTCTTTGACCACAAAAGCGGCGTAGCGAGCAAAGACCTCTGGGGAATCTTGGCGCTCAAAGCCCCCTGACTCCGAGAACCAAAGTGGCAAGGTAAAATGCCAAAGGGTCACAAAGGGCTTGATATTGCGGGCTTTGAGCGCCAAGAGTGCCTCACGGTAGTGAGCAACAGCCTCCATATTGAACTGCCCTTCTTCTGGTTCAATACGAGCCCACTCCACCGAAAGGCGATGAGCAGTATGTCCTAATTCTTTCGCAATATCAAAATCAGCTTCAAAGCGGTGATAATGATCACAAGCAATGCCACACGGCGGCACGCGCTTCGCGCGTGCCGCCTCCGCCCAATCACAATTCTCGATCCCTCCCTCTACCTGGTAAGAAGCGGTAGCCGCACCCCAATAAAATCCTTCGGGAAATTTTTTCTCTAACATACTGTTTCAATAGTATAACAAAAAAAACGCACCCATGAGGATGCGTTTTGAGTCTATTTTAATGCGACCCGAGTACTGTCTTCTGTATCGCTGTACCGCTTAAATACCATCACATGAAATACCGCTTGGTAGTGCTCCTCGGTTGCTTCGACCAAACTTTTTTGTTCGAGCTGTACCAATCGATCACGCAACCACTGGATCTGCCGCTCGTTCAAACGCTTTTTGCCGATATCGATCGTCGCACCGGTAAGATGAGATGATCGCCGCTCTCCTTCTACAGCTGCGGCATTACGATTCTTCTTGGCAAGGTTTTTTTGATGAACCACAGTTCTTGTTGCTGAATTAACAGACAGATCAGACCCAAACACTTTATGAAATTCTGACCCGACATCTTTTAAAAACCGGGCCGTCCACGGTCGGACGACACGAAGTTTTTCCTTGAGTCGAGGATCAACTGCGACACCGGGAATACTTGGCAGCGAAACCAGTTGCTTCCGCTTTTTAAGATCCTTTAGTGCGGCATCATCCACGATACGCTCCAGATTGTCATTGTCAGCTTCTTGATTTTGCCGTATTTGTGAAGCAAATGAACCAACGAGGATTGGGTCAGCCTGGATAGAAAGTGACAGGAGTTGCGTTAGTGCGATCATTACCAAAAAGAGTGATTTCATGGTACACCTCCATTGGAAGAGTGTTAAAGAGCAAGACTACACTTCACCTATTATCAAGAACACCACCCCCAACGTCAACAAGGTTATGCACCCATGAATGCTAAACTACAGTTCAAGACCATTGAGAAAACTGCGCGGTGCGAGATATTCCTTCCACTTTTCATAAAGCTGATAGATCGCTTGTACGTCTCCCATATTCTTTTCTGCGATCTCACGAAAGCGCCCTTCGGAAAATGCTGCTGCAATCTCTTCCCCGCCGAGCAGACTGGTATTCTCTATTCCATACGCACCACAGAGAAGCTGCAGTGATGGGCGATGCGCGAGTGCACCATGGAACGAAAATTCATCAAGAAGATCAACATGATATGGCAGAGTTTGCCTTGTTACATAGCGCTCTTTTGCAATATCAACCGTTGGCCGAACTCCTTGCGCAATTGATCGATGATACAAGAACGGAAGGGCAAACGAACGACCATTGAACGTCACGAACACATCATAGCTTACTGCCCCTTCCCAAAAATCTTCCAAAACTTCCTTTTCGGTACGTTGCTTGAACGTAAAATCATCCACGGCAAAATTCTCTTCTACTGTTTCGGATACAAAATACACCGCCCCTGATTTTCGCTCCACATCGTAAACTGCAAGTGAGATGATACTGGCGGTGAACGGTGAAAGCGAGAGGCGAGCGATAACATCATCTCGTTTTCGTCGTTTTTCCTCTTCAGTGAAGTTTCCACGGTCTATCCAGTGCGTGAGTGACCCGCGCGTAATTCCCGGTAGATCACTCCACTTTGCAGCACGGGTTTCAACGTCGACAATCAATGTACCCATATCAAAGAGAAATCGCTGATGCCATGAAACAATTCAAAACAGTCTCTCGTTCTTCAGAGAGAACGTATCGATACACTCCACCAACAGTAATGCCTCCGCAACTATCCGTAGAAGCATCGCTCGTACCGTATATTGGATGACCATCAAGCGCATATCCGATCATGGTACTTTCGCCAAAGACACCGTATAGACCAGCTTCTCCATTACGAATGAGCGAGCCATCATGTGCGACGCCAACTACGTCACTCGCAAGACAGGTCGGAGCAGTATTGTATGGATGTACTGGAAGTTGCAGAAGCACTGTTCGATTGACTACCGTTGGCGATGATGAAGCAAGTGAATTTGTTACTTGCTCAGTAGACCGATACACGATTCGTGCTCCCTCAGAGATCTCAAACTGCACTCCTTCTGCTGACCAAGGTTTTTGATACGCACTGTATCCTGAACATTTCATGACTTCGTGCACAGTAATTTCGACAGGGGTTTCTTCCGCCTGAGAAGCTTCAGTCACCTCGTCTACAGTAACTGATTCAGGAACACTACTAGTTAATTCACCTCCCTCTGCTATCTTGCGACGCATCTCTGTCAAACGATCTTCTCGGGAAAGCAGTACTGCTTCAGCAAGCTCAGCAGAGAAAATCTGTTCATCGGACACTTCAACCAACTGGACACTGGGGGCAAGTGCCACCTGCCCAATATGTTGTTTTGCCACGGTGGCACCAATCGCCACGAGCAGAAAAACTGCAGTAACAAAAAGCAATAAAAAATCCCGAGTCCGAAACATATTGCATATGATAACAAACACTACTCAGTTACCCAAGAGAGAAGAGCTCATAAGCCACAACCTAGTGAACTCACTTAAACACTCTGTCCATTTTTTCTCTTTACTCCCAATGTCTTAAGTATCTCCCTATAGTCAAACGTTTTGTTATTCAGAACTGGCAACTGCAAATAACGCTTTATCTCTTGTATAAACAACGGTGAGCTTGTACAAATTCCAGACACCGCTGCTGGCTCAAGCCCAAATTCGCTACGCAACATCTCAACACCACCAATTGCACCGAACGTATCAGCTGCACAAAAAACCAATCTATCAATGCGGTCACGGACCATTTCGCTATGCAACAACATTGCCGTCTCTCGTTGGCTGATACCATCTGCAAACTCTACTACCCAATAATTTTCTGGATTGTTTGCATATCTCAAATCAAGAGAATTGAATATCTCTTCGAGTTCGGGTAACCCGAGCATGTAGGTCGAGGGGTAGCCGAGAAAAGTAAAATCAGCAAAATGCTTTGCCCCAGCATCATTCATTAACAGAATGTCCTTGAGACTAGCTGTACCAGTCACCTTTGCCGCTCGCACGTGGTGTCCTGCTCGTTTGAGTGACCAAATAATTGCTGCGGCGGTAGTACTCTTGCCAGAATTCATAGCAGTACCACAGACCAAAATCATTTTTGCTCGTGGTTTTTTAACTTTCTCAGTTCGTTGTCTCACAAGCTGATAATTCAAAGTATTGATCGGCTTTCCTTCCGCGTTATAAATAGAACCAAGGATCTCAACCTGCGTAGGATCACGCATTGCATCGTTCTTGTGTAAGACTTGCCCCACTAGACCACCCCAACTGAACAGATCCACATTGCGGGTACGTCGATTGGGCACAATTGCTTCAAACTGATCAGGTGCATAACGATTTCCAAAGACACCGATAAATTCACTTCCCTTATACAAATCATGAATTCGACCCTGCTTATTTTCTAGTCTTACATGTTGGGAAATAGTGGTTACTCGACAGTAGACTACATCACCAACCTGTGGTTTTTTAACATAATCACCAATATATACCAATTCACTCTTTGGCACAGAATTAAGGCCACTAGGTATAATAAACCCTTCGTCTATCTTCTTGAATTTTGACAGATTTTTCTTTGCCATGAATGGCTTGTCTATAAATAAAAACACTTACGCTCTACGTAAATGATTAAAAACTATACACTATTACTAGTAAGATTCAAACTTATATAACAAATTTCTTATCTGACAAGGGTTGACAAATTATTATATTAGTTAAGACTTACAAATCTATGTCACCCTTCAGAAAAAATTTTGATATTTCTTGTCAGATTTGTGATTTATACAACCTGCCACATCAAATCATCACTCTTACACACGAAGCTAATGAGCGTTCGAAAGTGCTCATTATCCAACGTGACGGGAGATACTGCTACCTGAACTCTAGCAATTTGGGAACCTTCCCCACCGATACCAAATCAAGTTCATCTGTCGCTCGCTCTAAACAAACCGCAAAACAGATCCTTGGCTTGCATAATTTCATAACCCCGCTATCAATTGATTTTTTTGCAACCTCCACCACCACCCCCGAGAATGAAGGTATTATTTTAAGTACCATTCAACAAGTACGGTCTGCAGGAATAAAATATCCCTTAGTTCTTAAGCCTAATTTTGGAAATCACGGATTGGGCATTTCCTTTCCCAGAAGTGAGGACGAACTACTTGCCACATTGACTGAATTGCCATTCGCTACTTTAAGCAGGAAGCACTGGATCATCGAAGAGTACCTTTCTGGTCTTGAATATCGGCTATTCGTTGTTTTTGGAAAGCTCATTTTTTCGTACCGAAAAACTGGAAACAGTGACTACCAAACTGCCAACATAACCACTGGTGGAGTTTATAGCGAATTCACTACTGAAGTTCCTGCCTTTCTTTCTGATTACTGTATGAAGCTATACCAAAGCCTAGGGCTTTCTGTTCTAGGCATAGACCTAAAGACAAGACAATCTTCTCTTTTTGGATCAACAGTAGACGATCTTACAATACTTGAAGTAAACGCTGGTCCGGGTATGGGTGTAGTGGAAAAAGAAAAGGGTATTGATTTCATTTATCACAGCATCATGAAGCCTGTATTGGATAGATATTTCTCTTAGTTGTAAAAGTTCCTCGTCTAAATGCCAAACTTCACCCCTCCCCCCACCTCACCAGTAGTCGAGGCGGTCGATGAGGCCATCAGGCTCGGGTCAATCGCGTAACCTATCTGCTGGGCAAAATCGAGATACGATTCGATCTCCATTTTCTTTCCATTCAAGAAGAAGGTCGGAGTACCCGTTATACCAAGGGTTTCTCCCTCCTCAAAATCAGCCTGAACCCGGTCACGTAGTACCGACGATTTTAGATGACGCTTGAATAGATCAATATCGAGCCCAAGATCGCTCGCGTACTGCACAAAGTAAGTCTGTGGTACCGCACTGCCTGACCAGGTTGCTTGATCTGCAAAAAGTCGGTCGTGATACTCAAAGAATTTTCCTTGTTGACCAGCGGCTTCGGCTGCTATGGCTGCCTGGAAAGCGTGCGGGTGAATTCGCGCCGGCAGTGGGAAATGTTTGTACTCGAACTGGAGTCGATCACCATATTGTTCAAGCATACTATTGAGTATCGGCTGGAACGCCGCGCAAGCAGGACACTGTAAATCACTGTATTCGACCAGTGTTACTACGGCGTCGGAAGTACCCTTAACATGATCCGTTACGGTCACACCTTCGTTACTCTGCTCTGCCGATGAACTGGCAAGCCAGATCGATCCGCCAAGCAAGACAGCGGAAATGATACCGATAATGATCCATGGATTTTTCATATAGCGTTTCATACGCTGACCAGTGTATCATACTCGCCCACAAGAACTCACCCTAGACAATTGATTGTTTGGTACACTTAACCACAATGATCACCACGCCACACCGCCCTTGGGCAGACACCCTCAAGGAGGTCGAAAAAACTTTAACCACCAACTTAGAAAAAGGACTTTCCACCAGCGAAGTCGAAGCCCGGCTTTTGCAATTTGGGGAAAATAATTTTGAGACCGAACAAAAAAAGAGTCCGCTCCACATCTTTCTACAGCAGTTCACCAGCCCTCTCATCCTCATGCTCGGTGCAGCGGTATTACTCACGGCTTACCTAGATGAATGGATAGACAGCACCATTATCGGACTTGCGGTACTGATCAATGCTGTACTTGGTTTTTACCAGGAACTAAAGGCCGAGAAGGCTATTGCTGACTTACGCTCATATATTACCGAACGCACGCGTGTCATCCGTGATGGACATGAGCTGGAAATAGACCCTCGCTACCTGGTACCAGGAGACATTCTGCATCTCAGCAATGGAGCACGCATTACCGCTGATGCCCGGATCATCAGAGAGATTAATTTTACCACCGATGAAGCGATCCTCACTGGAGAATCACTCCCCATTGAAAAAGAGCCTGTGCAACTTTCTGAAACCACCCCACTCCCCGACCGCATCAATATGGTGTTTGCTGGGACCCTCAATATCGATGGCTCTGCTTACGCAGTAGTGACTAGCACCGGCTACCAGACTGAGATTGGTAAATTGGCTCAATTAGTAGCCGAAACGACTGTAGAAAAAACTCCCCTGCAAAAAGCCGTCGGAAAACTGACCTGGGCGATCATTATCTTTGCTTCTATTGCGGTGATTGGTATCTTTGCGCTCGGTATCTCACAAGAACAGCCCCTTTACGAGATGCTCCTCATCTCTATAGCCATCTTGGTCGGCACCGTACCAGAGGCCCTACCAGTCGGCCTGACCGCCATTCTTGCCATCGGCGTTGAGCGCATCGCAAAAAAGCGCGGCATTATGCGCAGTCTCACTGCCGCTGAGACTCTTGGCTCAACCACCCTTATCATCACCGACAAGACTGGTACACTCACGCAAGCCAACATGCAGCTCGTTGATATCGATACTTTTGAACATCTCTTGGCGCCAAGTTTTACTCCAGCTGACCACCATACCAACTTCGACAAACAGCAGCGTGAGCTTCTCATCCTTGCTCGCTGTGCCAGCGATGTCACGATTGAGAATCCAGATGACAACACAGAGAGTTGGGTGATCAGTGGCTCTGATCTCGAAACAAACATCGTACGCGCCGCCGGTAAGTACAACATCGTACAAACAAATGCCGATCGTTCCGATATTCAAATGAGAGTACCCTTCAGTTCCAAATATAAATTCTCAGCAGTTCGTATACCAAGCTCATATCTGCCGAGCCATCTCAGCCAGTTTGCAGATCCGCACGTAGTCATGGGCGCACCTGACATTCTTATCGACCGTTCTTTTCATGACGCTGAAACCAAAGAAAAATTGCATCACGCAGTCACTGAACATAGCCGCTACGGCCGACGTGTTTTAGGTGTTGCACTACTTACGCCGCAAGTCGGATCACACTCACTTACGACTGAGCACGTGAAGGAAGTGACTTTCCTCGGTGTACTCAGCTTTCACGATCCAATCCGTTCTGAGGTACCGGCTGCGCTCGCACGGATCCGCTCTTTCGATACCAAGGTGGTGATGGCCACTGGCGATTTACCCGGCACAGCGCTTGCCATCGCCAATGAGCTTGGCTGGAATGTTACCGAAGCGAATGTTCTCACCGGCCAACAGCTGCAGCAACTTTCTGACGATGACTTATTGATGATCATAAGCAAAGTGCAGGTCTACGCTCGCGTAACACCCGAAGATAAACTGCGCATCACGAGACTGTACCAAGCACAAGGAGAAGTGGTTGCCATGACCGGTGACGGAGTCAATGACGCCCCTTCACTCAAAGCAGCTGATATCGGTATCGCGCTTGGTTCAGGCAGTGATGTTGCCAAGAGTGTCGCTGACTTAGTACTGCTCGACGATAACTTCAAAACTATTGTCGCGACCATTGAAGAAGGGCGGCAGATCCTTTCCAACATCAAGAAAATGTTTGTCTACCTGATGTCAAATGCCGTTGATGAACTTATCCTGATTGGTGGAGCGGTCATCGCGGGCGTGGCATTGCCCCTTACTGCCGTACAGATCATCTGGGTAAATCTCTTTACCGGCAGCATTCCTGCCATAGCCTTTGCCTTTGACCGTCAACAAATGAGATTGGACACCAGCCGTAGCTTCTTCGATGCTCGAGTACTTTTTCTCACCTTCTTTGTTGGTATCGTGACTTCGTTAATGCTGTTTGCACTATATTTCACCCTTCTGGCCTCAGGGGTACCACTTCCGACCGCACAAAGCGTTCTTTTTGCTTGTTTTGCGAGCTACATTCTTTTCATCGCTTTATCCTTCCGCGACCTGACCCAGCCGATTTACCGTTACTCACTGACTGAAAATAAAGTGTTGCTTTTAGGCATTGTCGTTGGCCTAGTACTTCTCGTGGCTACATTTACCGTACCCTTCTTCCAAACGATCTTTGCCCTCACCCCACTCACACTGCCCTGGATCGGTTTTGTGGTCTTTTGGATTAGCTTGAACCTTCTCTTTGTTGAGGGATCAAAATGGTTTGCAAATGCTTATTTGATGAAATGGGTGGACAAACATCAAAAAGTGTCGTAGTTTGCTAGCACTACATATGGCTAGGAAACCAAATTTCGTCCGCAAGAAAAAGCGCAAAGTGCATGGTGCGACTTTTTGGGATACTGAATACACGAACCCTCAACATTTGAAACTGTCCGATAACGTCAGTGAGGACTTGGCAAAATTCACTCGCTGGCTTGGTCGTAACGACGAGAGCGCGCATCTACTGACAGCTGGCAACAGTGTCGTCGATGCTGGCTGTGGCAACGGCCGCAACCTCATCTTTTTAGCACGGGAGTTTGGCCTGAAGGGGTTTGGGGTAGATATCTCTTCAGCCGCTATCGCACAAGCGAAGAAACTTTCGACTGATCTTCCAATCAATTACGTGGTCGGTTCTGCAGGCGACCTTCTCCCTGTACCAGACGAAAGTCAGGCTCTTGTACTCGACATGATGACCTCACACTTTTTGGAACGGGCCGGGCGTGAGCAGCTCCGTGATGAACTGTTCCGAGTGCTCACGCCCGGCGGCTATATCTTTATGAAGACATTTCTTAAGGACGAAGATCTTCACACTGCCCGCCTTCTTAAAGATTTTCCCAGTACCGAGGAGGGTGCGTACATCCATCCAGTCATGGGCGTTGCTGAGTATGTCTATAGCGAGGAAGAACTCGTCGCCTTTCTTAGCGAAAAATTCATCGTGCGCAAGATTTATCGTTCTCACAAACACGCCTTTCATGGACAGGCGCGCAAGCGGCGCACTATCTCTATTTACGCCGAGAAGGACTATAAATGAGCAAAGCGATTATTGCGAATTTACGTCCCAATTCCGCCCTTTCCTAGACGAAACTGCTGGACGAACTGGAAGATAATACTCATCTAAAGCTAGCTGTGAAAAAAGTGCCGGCCATTTTTTATCTCAACCCTAATTACGGCATCTCTGCGTCTTCATAAACCGTGCCATACTCCATACCCGCTTGCATCATCTCGCTCATATCCTGAAACAACACCGTACTTGGTGGCACAAACACCGTGCGGTCGACGTTTCTCCAGGGTTTGCAATCATACGTAACCGCCGCATCGAGGGCGACCGGCTCACGAGCGTCGTAGGTGGGATCATCGACAAGCGAAAGATCCATCTTCATACCGTATGTCTGTCCTTCGATCTCACTCCATACGTACATATTTTTATCATCGATGACTATCGATGATAGTATCTGACCAGACAGATCAGGTGATTCGGTCAAGAAATCTCCGCGCATACTTCCACCACTTACGAAGTAAGTTCCCTCAACCGCTGACCCTTGTTCTGCATCAGTATATGCAATAGTACATTCAAGATCCTCTCCGAGGAGACGAAGCATTTCGAGTGATCCCGTCCCCTGCCGAGCCACCGGCGCCGCGGCCTTATCATCAGCCTCAACTGAAAGTTCGGCTAGCACATCCTCAGCCTCATTAACCATTTTTTGCGCTGGAGTAGCAAAAAGCGCAAAATACCCAAAAGCGATCAATCCGACCGCCACCACTCCCAATATCACCAAATTTCTCACAGAACTATTTTTCATAAGTAGTTAGATTACGGTTAAAGCTCCTTTTATTGTATCACCAGGTACATTCTCGCTCCACCCATAAGAATATCGGTATTCATGGCATAATAAGACGATGTTTTTGAAGCAATTAACTATCAAGGCCATTTACGCAGCAGTACTCCTTCTAACGCTTCTTGCAATAGTTGGCACAATCGCGCTTCTCAAGTCAAAGGCGTTGGTTTTTTCTAGTGTAGGCCAACACGAAACAGCAACCGCCGAAACTGTCACCCCCTTCCCTGTCGGCGTCAACGCCCGTACGCAGATCATCACGGAGAATCCTCAGGTAAACACCTACTTCTATGACACTCTCGCAAATGATCCCCAGTCCAAAGATAACTGGTGGAACCAAGTTGCGTCACTCCTTGCGAGCAAAAGCTGGTACCAAAACCTCGCTTCTCCGATCAGTCGCATCATTGTCATCTGGCCTGGCGAACGAAAGGAGGAGATTGCTAAAAATATCGGCGACGTCCTAGGTTGGGAGGCTGAAGATCGACTCGAGTTTCAACGTCTAGTCGATTCTTCCGAGCCAGTCTTGGCAGAAGGAAAATATTTCCCTGGTCAGTACGTAGCGCACCGTGGCGCTACTCCAGCAGACATCATGACCCTTCTCACTGAATCATTCTCTAACGAAGTGCTTATTCGCTACGCCCCCGAGGTAGCAGCGGAAGTTCCTTTGGAAGACGCGCTCATCATCGCGTCACTCCTTGAACGCGAAGCGAGTGACTTCAATAACATGCGTGAAATATCTGGCGTTATCTGGAATCGACTTTTTGCTGACATGCCACTTCAGCTCGATGCCACTTTGCAATATGTGAAAGGTGGTAACCCACAACAACCACGCTGGTGGCCAGCCGTACGACCAGCCGATAAATATCTTGATTCACCGTATAACACCTACCAAAATGACGGGCTGCCGCCCGCGCCGATCGCCAATCCTTCGGCTGAAGCGATCCTCGCCGCCCTCAACCCCCTACAGACCGACTGCATGTACTATTTCCATACTAAAAACGCTGACTACCACTGCTCTCCCACCTATGAGGAGCACGTACAAAAACTCCGCTCTATCTACGGCCGTGGCTCTTAATATTTAGCCGGACAAACGATCGGGTCGGTGATGCGTTTGATCAGATATCGTATCGAAACAACGAGAAGCACTACTCCGAACACTCCAAACTCAACGCCACCAAATGGCAGCAGTAGTAGCAATCCACCCGCCCCAAATAATCCTAAAAGACCAGTGAGAACGACCGACCCACACGCCGCGCAACCGATACCGAGCATAGCGCTCACCAAGCCACCCAGACTCGCAAAATGGGCGACAGTTCCGCTGCTTGCCTCTTGTCGGCGACGAATATAAAAGGTCAACAGTGCAATGTTCACCCCAAAGAAAAGCGCTGTGATCGTGAGAAGAAGTGCTGAAAAAAGTGTGAAATTGGTCGTCAAAGTACCATAGAGCGTGAACAAGAAAAGAAGCTTATCGCCCACACTGATCGCACCAGAACCGACCACTTGTACAATCGCTGACCAATTAGGAAGCAACAGTGCCGCAGAAAAAACCAAGCCAGACACAGCAAGTGCTCCCACCACGTAGCGAGGGTGACGAAACACACGCTTCAGGACACCTCCAGTCATGCTATTTTAGATAGCTATCGGCGAATTTCCAGAACCCTTCGTTCCCCTCGAGCTTTGCTACACACTCAGCCGCAACAGCGACAGTTTCTGCGTCTGGATGCAGCTGTGCGAGTGGGAAATGGCGATACACCCACGCCACTTCAGTTGCTGGATACTTTGCCACGAGCGCATTCATGGTCGCATGGAAACGAGTACAGAACGGACAATCAAAGTCTGAATATTCAACAATGACAACCTTGGCGTCACGATTACCTTTGACATGATCACTCTCATTGACTGGAGTCATTTTCTCTAGCGCCTGTGCTTCTTCACTGTCTGCGGCTGGACCTTCGCCTTCAGCCATTGCAAGCTGGATCATTTGCTCGATCGTCGCTTGTGGCAAAGCGCCACTGAGTGGATACTTCTTGCCACTAGGACCAACAATAATCGCCCATGGCGTTCCCTTGCCACCAGTCGCAACGGCATTACTAATATCCTCTTGCACCAAAGGAAGGGTTTCCTTTTGTTCCAAACAGCTAGTAAAATCTTTCTTATCAGCACCGGCCGCGACAGCAAGATCGAGGAGTCGATTACCAGAAGAAGCTACTGGTGAAGGAGCGGCAGCGGGAACACTCCCACCAAAATACAAACCAGCTCC
>DZBU01000013.1 GCA_022730015.1 Candidatus Elulimicrobium sp.
GAAGAGACGTATTTTTAAAAAAAGACGGCACAACGTGCCGTCTTTATTTTATGTGACATCTGAAAGAAAATTTTCAACCCGGCGGAAGATCGCTTCGCGATCTTCCGGCGCGTACCAATCAATTTCTTGGTCACGCTTCAGCCAGGTCAGTTGTCGCTTAGCAAACTGTCGTATTTTTGTTTCTAGTAATTCGATCATCTCATCCCCAGTAACCTCTCCTTGTAGGTATTTTGCAATATAACGATACTCTAAACCGAGGGCGTCCATTCGTTCATAAGTAACACCGCTCGCGTGCAGCTTTTGCACCTCCTCGATCATTCCCGCGTCGATTCTTTCATGGAGTCTGATCTTTATATTATGGTGAAGTTTTTCTCGCGGAATATCAATGCCGACCGTGAGCCATTCATAAGGACTTTCGGCTGGCGTGTATGGTGGTACAGTCCCAAGTGCCTCGACTATTTCTAGGGCACGAATCAAGCGACGACGATTTTCGCTATCTATGGTTGCGGCACGTACAGGATCTTTTTCGTAAAGCATTTCTAAAAGTGTTGCATCTGAAAGGTCAGCAATACTAGCGCGAAAGGTCTCGTTTGGTTCTACGGGAGCTGATTGTAGTTTGCCGCGTAGGAGATCAAGATAAAAAAAAGTGCCACCAGTAACAATGGGGAGGCAGCTGCGCTTTTGGATGCCCAAAAGCGCAGCTGCCGCGTCACGGACAAAATCCGCGCCAGTATACACCGTCATCGGATCTGTAATGTCGAGCAAGTGGTGTGGTATACCAGCCATTTCTTCCTTGGTCACTTTACCCGTGCCAAGATCCATACCGCGATATACCTGCCTTGAATCAGCGGATACCACCTCACCATTAAAACGCTTGGCCAGTTCGATAGAAAGCGAAGTCTTGCCTGAGGCGGTTGGTCCAACCACCGCGATAACCTTTGGTTTCCTGCTCATCTGGGGAGTGTAGCAGATATTAGCGAGTAATAAAGATGGGGTGTGCTATGATACCGTTGTTTACAGTCTAAGTTTTATGTATGTGTATACAAACGTGTCAATGTGGTGATTGTTTTGGTTCACTCTCGATCGGTGACGTAGTGCCAGAAGAACTAGAGTTTAGTGTGTACCAAGGAAATGCTGAACGAAAGATCAGTTTTAAAGAGCTTCGAGGTAAGTGGGTGGTATTAGTTTTTTACCCAAAAGATTTCACGTTTGTGTGTCCAACTGAGCTTGAAGATATGCAACGACACTACGAAGCGTTTCAATCAGAAGGAGGGGAGGTTATTTCTATATCCACTGACACTGTCGAAGTGCATAAAGCGTGGCACGATCACTCACCAGCGATTGGCACACTTACTTACCCGATGGGGGCTGATCCTTCTCATGAAATGTCGGAAGTTTTTGGCGTGTTGATACCAGAAGAGGGGGTGGCACAACGAGGTACGTTCATTATTGATCCGGAAGGAGTAATCCGGTGTGTAGAGATCACTCATGATGCAATCGGTCGTTCAGCTAAAGAGACTCTTCGTAAGTTGAAGGCGGCAAAGTATGTAAATGAACATCCAGGTAACGTCTGTCCAGCTGCCTGGGAAGAGGGTGGAGAAACGCTCAAGCCAAGCCTCGAGATGGTGGGAAAAATATAAAAACCGCCAGCTATCTTTACGATATGGCGGTTTGAAGAGAATCAGGTGGGGTTTTGTTTTAGAACAAACCCCATCTTTTTCTTGAAGCTTTTTAAGAATGACTTCCACGATCCGGGGTTGAGGTCATTGTGTACTTTCCAGTGGCTACCGGTGTTAATGAGACACATCATGTGATCACGAAGATCCATGATGTCTTTTGCGACGGTTCCCTGCACGACCACTGTCAGAATACGAGAGCCAAAACAAGTGGGGTAGTTACTTTTTTCTTGTTCGACTACCTCGAAACCATTTCGATGAATGACTCCCTGAGCTTTGCCGAGGTAAAAATAGGCTTCGACCGGCTCAAGTGGAATCCCCATTTCTTCAAGCTGATGTGAAGAAGAGACATGAACGACTGTTTTCCAACTCACGGTCATGCCCAGAGGGACGACATAGTCATCGGGAAGTGACACCAGTTGTAGCTTGTGGGCGATAGCCCCTTGCTTATCTAAAAGAACTAAACTAGACATTACGTTACTCCTTTCTTTTTGTGTAATGATCTGTTGCCAAAGGAAGCGAACAGATACAGGATGTACCACAGACAATTAGAGCAGTATTAAACGCATTTGTCAATCTTTAAGGCGATTAAATTCTTTGTTATGTAACACTATTTTGAGTATCATGAGAAGCATGAAAGATGATACGTCCCATAGTAATAATATTTCGTTACTATCTCTTCAGAACCCACAAAATGTAGCTCCAGATCATATTATTGAAACGCAGCAGATTTTGAGTGTATCCCATTATGGTTTTGATGATCTTGTTCATAGCGGGGTCATTGTGATGCATAAGGGGGTAGCAAAAGATGTGCTTGCTTTTTTTGCGTTGGCACTGGAGCTCAGATTTCCAGTAGAAAAAATTGTGCCAATCAGTGACAATAAATATTGTTGGAACGATGAGCTTTCAATGGCAGATAACAATACGTCGGGTTTCAATTATCGTATAATCATGGGTACCAATATCCTCTCTAACCATGCTACGGGGTGTGCCTTCGATGTGAACCCAAGACAAAACATCTATGTAAAATACGATGAAAAGGGGAGAGAAATATTTTGTTATCCTCCTGGTGCTTCATACAATGAACAGGTAAAGGGAACGTTAACGAAAGATCATTTGCTGGTTGAGTTTCTGAAGGAGAGAGGTTGGGTGTGGGGAGGGGATTGGAATCGTGGTGATGGAGTACTTGATTATCAACACTTTGAGAAAATATAGAAAATAAATAACCCCAAGCAAAAAGCTTGGGGTTATTTATTTTGTGCCTCGGGAGGGAGTCGAACCCTCAAGCCTTTCGGCACACGATTTTGAGTCGTGCGTGTATACCAATTCCACCACCAAGGCAGGTCGCAAGAGAGTGTAGCAGAAAAAGAATAGATTGAGAACGGGGGCGCCGGCAAAGCCGGCGCCCCATGTGTATAACTCAAGTATGTTAGAATGCAGGGAACGAGAATATAGGGCTCGGAGTAATATTTGTTATGGCATTTCAAGGTGATTCAATTTATTGGGTAGAGGTCGAAAAGATCGTTCCGAACCCCTTTCAACCACGTCGAGAGTTTGATCAAAATCGGCTTCAGGAGCTGGCTGATTCCATTCGTATGTACGGTGTCTTGCAGCCGCTGACTGTGACGCGTCGCGAGATTCAGCGCGAAGACGGAACTTTTTATTCGGAATATGAACTGATCGCTGGTGAGCGACGATTGCGTGCGAGCAAGCTCGCCGGGGTGGCTCAGGTGCCGGTCATTATTCGTGAAGGTGAGCAAAGTGAACAAGAAAAACTGGAGCTTGCTATCATCGAAAACCTGCAGCGTGAAGATTTGAACGCTGTTGATCGTGCGATTGCATTCCGTCAACTCTCTGAGCAGTTTGGATTGTCTCATGCACAAGTCGCACAAAAAGTTGGTCGCAGTCGCGAATACGTTTCAAACTCAATCCGTCTCCTTGGGTTACCAGAGCACATGCTCGATTCACTCAAGCGTGCCGAAATGATGGAAGGTCATGCCCGTACATTGCTCATGCTTACCGATCGTCCTGAAGAGCAGGAGGTTGTCTATCGAGAAATATTACTCAAAAAACTTTCAGTCCGAGAAGTGGAACGGATTGTTCGCAAGATCGCAACTGATAAGGTCCGTAAGAAAAATCCGGGTGAGTTCGATGCAACACTCATTGAATTTGAAAAGAAATTTACTGAAACACTCGGTACTCGAGTACAGATTCAAAAAACTGACTTTGGTGGAAAACTTACGATCGATTATTTTTCTGAAGATGATCTTGAAACGATTCTTCATCGTATTAAGGATGAGACAAGCATGCTAGCCACAGCAAAGTCTGAAATGATGAACACACTTACTGCCGCAACTCCACTGGCAGTATCTGCAGCCGAGCAAATGACAGAAGAACCAGCTGTTGCTGCCGGAATAGCACCAGAAGAATTGAAGACGTATTATGCAGAGCCAGAACATTGGACGGAGGAAGTCTTTCCCTCAGCTGTCGTTGAAGAGCAGAAGTATGATCCAGAAAAAAATCAGAACGTAGAATCAGAAGAAGAAAGCCCCAGTGATTTTGGTGTTATTGAAAGTGATATGGAAACGGCAGTGTCTGATTCAATGTATACTCACCAGATGTCCGTGGTTACTGCTCAGGTGGTACCAGAGACACCAAATGAAGTACTAATTCAACCCGATGTGAGTGTTGCTCCAAAGCTGGAAGAGGATGACAGTAGTCTGTATTCGATTCGGAATTTTTCAGTTTAGATATCTTGTTCGAGAGTACCTTTGATGCGTCGTCGTGCTAGTGATGTTTTAGCAAAGTTTAGCCATTTAGGGCTTGGCTTGGCTGATTTTCTAGTGTCAATCTCTACGATATCACCATTCTTAAGTTCGGTATCAAGTGAAACTAGTTTACGGTTCACTTTTGCACCGAAAGTATGATCGCCGACTTCGGAGTGAATAGCATAGGCAAAATCGATTGGCGAAGCACCAACCGGAAGATCGACGACATCTCCAGTAGGGGTAAAAACAAAGATGCGATTTGAGAAGAAATCAGATTCCGCATCAGCTACGAACTCACTGGTTGGATTTTTAGAATCAGCATTATAGGTTTGACCGATTTGTGATATCCAACGTGGTATTTTTTGAGGGTGTGGTGTAATACTGACTGATTTATCGATGCTTTCCTTTGGTATAGACTCTTGAAATGGACGGAAAAGTGATGGTATCAGACTGGTAAACATTGATGGTTGTTTGACGGTGTCACTGACTGCTGGTGGTTTGTAGAAGACGTGTGAGGCGACACCAAACTCAGAATCTTGGTGCATTTGTTTTGTCCTGATCTGTATTTCCAAAATAGTACCACTTTGTGTGGCAACAGTGGTGTGAAGTGATTGGTAGCCGTTTGGCTTTGGAAAAGCGATGTAGTCTTTGACTCGTTGTGGTAGAGGTCGCCAGAGATCGTGCACGATCCCGAGCGATCGGTAGCAGTCTTCTACTGAATCTACAATGATTCGCATGGCCATAAGGTCATAGATCGCGTCAATATCCCACTCCTTTCGCTTCAATTTATGATAGAGACTATACAGACCTTTGACGCGAAACGAGGTTTGGAACTTTCGAAGCCCAACTTCGGCAAGACGTTTCTGGAGAACTTTTCGCTCTCGTTCGAGAATTTCTTTAGCATTACCATATCGCTTTGTTAGTAGCTCGATCACTCGCTTGGCATCCTCAGGGTAGACGTAGGGAAAGGCAAGGTCTTCAAGCTCCTTGCGCAATTTTCCCATACCAAGGCGGTGTGCCACGGGAACGTATATCTCTAGTGTTTCCCGCGCGATACGTTCCTGTTTTTCAGTCGGTACATGATTTAGCGTCTCCATGTTGTGAAGACGGTCAACGAGCTTGATAATGAGGACACGGATATCCTGACTGGTAGCAACAAAAAGCTTGCGTAAGCTTTCATTATGTCGGTCAGTTCCGTAGTAGCGGACTGAGCTCAGTTTGGTGACACCTTCAACGAGGAAAAGTATCTCCTCTCCGAATTCTTGTTTTATTTGCTCGGAGGTGATGGGAGTGTCCTCGATCGTGTCATGAAGGAATCCAGCGCAGATGGTGCGTGGCCCCATTCCCATAGCAGCTAGCTTGTAACCTACTGCAGCGGTATGAGTCATGTATGGTTCACCGGAATAGCGCTTATTGTCTTTGTGTGCTTCGGCAGCGAAGACATATGCCTTGCGTACCAATTCTCGATCGATCTCAGCAAGATCGTTGAGTTGGGCAATTATTTCATCTGCAGAATACATCACTGTATTCTAGTGATAGAAGTGTGAATTGACAAGGCGAGACTCCTGTATTCGCCTCAAAAAGGGATTATTTGAGGAGTTCGATAGCAACTTCAAGTGTGATGTCATCGGTCTGCATACTGTCAGGAATGCCGATACGTTTGAATCCTTTCTTCAGGTAACGTCCTGATTTTGATTCGTACACATTCACCAGTTTTTTGGTTTTAGGATTTACTCCTAATTCTTTAAGCAGTTTTTCCCCTTTACGGAGCTGCTTTGGTTCCAAAAGGATTTCGAGAGATCGCTTAAAAGTGATGGTATATGGATCGTCAGTGCCTTTAAGTGACCTAAAATCGCCAGCGTGAGCAATGTAGGGACCAAACTGACCAGTATTCGCCATGATTGGTTCATCTGTTTTGGGGTGAAGACCAAGTTCGCGTGGAAGGAGTAAGTATTTCACTGCATCCTCTAAAGTCACATCGGCAGGTTTGGTGCCGGTCGGTAGAGAGGCACGTTTGGGGGCTGGTTGCTTTTTACCCTTTATTTTCTCTGGTGTCTCGCCGAGCTGCACGTAAGGACCAAAACGACCGTTCATGACGAAGATCGGTTCGCCAGTTTCGGGATGATTACCAATTGGTTCATCTGGTTTTACTTCCGAGCCATCAATGAGACGCGCCCCAACACAATCAGGGAATTTACTACAAGAAAGGAAAGTGCCGTTCCGACCGAGTTTTTTGACCATATCAGCGCCGCATAGGGGGCAAGGGAATTCTTTTGGTCCAGCACCGAGGGTGGTGAGTTTTTCGATATCTTCCTTTGCTCTCACTGCTTTTTGGAATGGTGTGTAGAAATCACTGAGTGTTTTAACATAGGAGCGTTCACCAGTGGCGATGTCGTCGAGCTCGTCTTCCATCTCACTTGTGAAGTCATCGCTGATGTAATCAGCAAAATGTTGCTCAAGGAAAGTGGAAACTACATCGCCAGTGTCGGTCGGGATGAGCGTGCGACCTTCTTTTGTGACGTAGCCGCGCTCGGTGATGGTGTTCATAATAGAAGCGTAGGTGGAAGGTCGTCCGATACCACGTTTTTCAAGCTCTTTAATAAGGCCGGCTTCAGAGTAGCGGCTTGGTGGTTGGGTCTGCTTGGCCTCGACATCGACTTTTTTACAGGTGAGTGTTTCGCCTTCATGAAGCTTTGGCACTTCCGTGTCTTCGCCACGAGCGCGGGTGTCTACCTTAAGCCAACCGTCAAATATGACCCGAGAGCCGTTCACAGCAAAGTCGGGAATGGTTTCTGTGGTGTTGGTCACATTAGCTAGAAGCTTGGTACGCTTCAGTACGGCGTCAGCCATCTGCGAAGCAACAGCACGTTCCCAGATAAGTTCATACAGGGCTTTTTGATCGGCGGTACTACCGACTGAACGTTTGGCAAAGTTGGTCGGACGAATGGCTTCGTGGGCCTCCTGCGCAGATTTGCTTTTTGACTTGTACGTGCGAGGAGAAACATAATCCTTTCCAAAATCACTGTGTAGAAGGGCTATGATCTGCTTTTGTGCTTGGGCACTAAGAGCTGGACTGTCGGTACGCATGTAGGTGATGTGTCCAGCTTCGTAGAGTTTTTGCGCCGCGCCCATGGTACGGGAGGGTGAAAAGCCTAATCGGGTCGAGGCGGTCTGTTGGAGTGTCGAAGTCGTAAAGGGAGGGCGCGGCGCACGCTTCGCTTCACTTTCTTTCACGGAAATAATGTTCCACTCATGCGCTTCGCCGATCTTCTTGATACGTTCCGCTTCTGGTTCTTCTTTGGGCTCGATGATACAGGTGAAAGGGATCACTTCCTTGCTTTGTGCGAGGTTGGCGGTCAATACAAAATAATCTTCTGGAATGAAGGCCCGGATCTCGCGTTCACGCTCCATGACAATGCGTAGGGCTGGTGATTGTACTCGTCCTGCTGAAAGACCGTAACGCACTTTTTTCCAAATAAGTCCCGAAAGGTCGTAGCCTACTAAGCGGTCGAGTACACGACGGGCTTCCTGCGCCTCTTTCAAGTGCATGTCGATCTCGCGCGGATGGGTAATTGCCTCAGTCACTGCGTCTTTAGTAATCTCATTAAAGGCTACTCGCTTAAGGTTAGAATTGTGTTTTTTAACGAGTTCCGCTACATGCCACGCAATAGCCTCTCCTTCACGGTCGGGGTCGGAAGCTAGTAGTACCTCGTCGACTTTCTTAGCGGCCTTTTGCAGTCCTTCAATAACTTTGAGTTTGCCAGGAGAAACAATGTACCGCGGCACAAAACCACCCTCGATATCGACAGCATCGTTATTGCTCTTGGGGAGGTCGCGCACATGTCCGATAGAGGACATGACCTTGTACCCCGTTCCCAGATATTTTTCGATAGTCTTGGCTTTGGCCGGCGACTCAACGATGACTAGAGTTTGCTTGGACATATTAAATGAATAAAGGAGTGTAACGACTGTTATGAATTTAGTTCCGAATATGCGCCTTTCCCAGCGTAAATTCCTGGAACGAGCGCTTTAGTATGCCACATGAACATACGTTACAGTAGGTGATATTGTCAATTCATTCAAATACTAGCATACAAGGAAGATGTCAACTGAATATGGTTCATAACGAGTGTTATGGCGTTAGCTTAGACCGAAGTGACTTAGAATCACAGGGTCACATGACACAATATTTATTGACACATGACAATTAATAATATATAATCAAAAAAGATGCCATTACGTCCCAACTAAACATTTTTTCGTTTAGTTGGAGGCAAGGTTACATCCTTGCTCAGATTACCTGAAGTGAGCAAGGATGCTCACAAATTTCAGGAAAAGGAGATCGTTATGGTCACGAAGTCGGACGCAGAAAGTACGATTACAGAACAGGCTACTCCGCTTTTTCAACCGATCGTCACTGGTGATGCTCGGTTGACATTTGAGGTGTTGGGTCGTTTAAAACACAATGATGTTCTCATTCTGCCCAGTAAGTTCATTCCGCAATTAAATAGTCGAGAGATGGTCGCTTTTGACCGGGCGATACTTTCTCAGTCGATCAGGCAGGTGGCAAGGTGGCAACAGCTTGATGATCTCGAGGTGGAGGTGCATGTAAATGCGAGCGCCGATGTGTTGGTGCAATCGTCTTACGTGCAGTTTATTGAAGATCTACTTCGTCAGCACCGAGTCCTTCCAAAACACCTCACCATTGAGGTGGTCGAGACGTGTGACTTCTGGACGTCCCCAGAGATTTTGGAGACGATGTTGTCTTTAAAATATTTGGGTGTAAAAGTTGCTATCGATGATTTTCCCTGCTGGAGCGATTTGGAAAGCTTGATCGATTGGTTGGAGAACAATTCAGGTCGAATTGACTCCATTAAACTTGATCAGTCACTCGTTTACCAAGCTTGTGCAGATGTGGCAGGTACTGGGAAACTCAGAGAACTTCTGTGCTACATAGAAATGGCACACAGGCTTGGGATTTCGGTCGTCGCTGAGGGGGTGTATAGCGAGCAAAGTGTGCTCACTATGCAGCTTTGTGGAGCAGATGCTCTACAGGGATACTGGCTTGGTAAGCCGCAAACTGCTAGTGAAACGTTTCGTTGAGAGATGTTTTACTTCAGGAATAACAGATCCTTCCAGTTGACTACCAACCGGTGCATCAATTATGAAACTCATAGAGCGTCCATTTTGTGGACGCTCTTTTCTTGTCAGCTCTGCTTCAGGCTTTCTTCTAGATATGATTGCAGCTACAACTTCCTTCTATAAATATTTTGCATGGCGGTAATATGGCCTTGGAGCTCCATCATCATAAGTATCTGTGCGACTTCGTGGGTGGGAAGGGTGAGTTTTCTAATAAGTTCATCGCGATGAATTGGTTCGGTGAGGAGTTCGAAAATCTGCATTTCCGTGGGAGAAAGAGAGAGATTTGCTTGCAGTGGTCTATCGTCTTTTTCGAGATGAAGTGCTTCAAGAATATCATCACTTGAAGTCACCGGAATAGCGCCGAGCTTGAGAAATTGATGTACACCCGTGCTGTTCTCCGAAAAGATACTACCAGGGACGACGAGCAGGTCGCGGTTGTAGTCGGTGGTGAGGCGAGCGGTGATAAGGGTACCCGAGAGTGGCGCGGCTTCGATGAGTAAGGTGGCGCGACTGATGCCGGCCACCAATCGATTACGCTGCGGGAACGACCAATTGGTCGCGCGAAAGTCCGGCTCGAATTCCGAGAGGAGACCGCCGCCAGCTTCTAAAATACGATGGGCGAGGCGCTTGTGTGTGGCTGGGTAGATGACGTCATCAGAGAGACCACTGCCGGGAATGGCAAGCGTGTAGAGATTGTTCTCGAGGGCAGCTTCGTGAGCCAGGGAATCGATGCCTAGAGCAAGACCAGAGACGATGCCGATGGGGTAGTTGCGAAGGCCGCCGACTAGTTCGTCGATTGCTTGCTTGCCGTAGGTGGTGTATTTGCGCGATCCGACGATGGAGAGGAGGGTCAGGTCGGCGGCCGGGAGTTTGCCACGGTAGTTGAGAGTGGTGGGCGGCTGCGGAATTTCCCGTAGGCCTACGGGAAATTCCGCAGCGGGTAACGTCTCTATCGGAAAAATCATATGCTAATGCTAGCACAGACAACAGCAGCAACTTATTGTTCTGTATACAGCTCATCTAGTTACAAGCCTCTTATTATGAGAGATAATCAGTGAATATGAGAGAGATGCTTCCGGTGCCAAATTACAGCGGTAGAGAGACTGAGTCAGTGGTGTCCACTATAGAGGATGTTGCTAAAGAATCTGCAAATGATGACACCTATGAGCAGATTGAAAAGAATGCTTTAGAAACTATTGAAGACCTCAAGCGACAGATCGAGGATATCAATACAACCGTACGTGAAGGTAAGTTGGGTACCACGTTGGCAGATCAGTTGGTAGCTGATCTCGAACAACAAATATACGCTGCAGAGCGACGAAGAAGGAGTGAAATTCCAGCACTAGAAATTGTCGAAAGGAGCAGTGAAGAGGATGCTATAGAACAGATTGATCGACTCAAGAGTGAGGTCGAGCACATCAACGCGCTGGTTCGAGAAAATAAAATGAACACAACGCTCGCCGATCAGCTAGTAGCAACACTTGAACAACAAATACGCAGCGAAGAGCAGGTGACCTATACACCCTCAATATTGAAAGCAAATCCCGCTAGGGAACAAGCAATATCGAAGATGCTAGAGACGGGGCCAGTTGAATTGACGAGTTCAGAAGTTTCTTTCGAAACTGAAGTAATTGCTAGTGAGGATGAGGAAGAATTTTTCCCAAAAGAAGGTGAAACGGAGGCGGAAACCAGTCATGAATACGTAGTGCGTAAGAGAGAATTTAAGCAGGCTAAGAAGGCGTATTTAGCTACTCTCGAGCACGACTATGCTGACCGAAATATTTTAAAGAAAACCTTCGGTCTTGGTCGCAAAGCGCTGAGTCCTCAAGTGGAACAAGCACATGATGTTTTTATGGCTGCTAACCAGGCCTACTATAATCATGCGCAAAGGAGTGGTCATTACGAGCGGGTAGCTACTCGATTAAATCGTGAGCGTACGGCTGAAGAGTTGCTGTTGCCAATTAATTCTTTAGTAGCTGATCGTCATATTTTACGACCAGCCAAAGAACGTCTTGAATTGCAACAGGTACATTTGCCAGAGGGGGTGACACGACTTAAGCAGGCGATCAGTGAGCGAATAAGAAAAAATCCTAAAGTAGCATTGGGTGTTGGAGCTTTGGTTGCGGTACTTAACCCTGCGGCAGTGTTAACTGGCCTTGGGGTTCGGTATGTTGGTAATAAGTTTTATGTTGGTTCGAAAGAGGCGACGGAACAACAAGTAACCGCAGCTGCCATTGCCGCAGTCGACGGAATAGCAGATCTGCGCTCGCTAGAAGAAAAGCAATTTGAGTCAGTTCGTCAGACGCATGATGCAAGAATCCGTACTAATGCGACTGCTATCGGTGCTGCTATAGTGGCTGGAGGTGCGTATAATTCTTCCGAAGTAGAAAGGATCGTACCTACAGAAGAGATTTCGGGGTACATAGATTTTGATGATTCTCTTGGGGTGCGCGGTGAAGGGCTGTCAGAGACAGGCGCAGTTTCGACCTCGGTCGAGGCATCAGCATCTGAGACAGAAGCTGCTCCAGTGGCAGCATCAGAAACATTCGTGCTCGATCGGACTTCGATCACTGCGGAGGGAGAGTTGGTGTTTTTGACTCCGGAAGGGATCACTACAAATAGTTCGATTGAAGTGGTGAGTCCGTTTGCAAATGAGGTGCCGTACCTAAAGGTACCAGGGGAGGAACTCATTGATGCGATGATAGATCGAATCGAAGCAGATGTGCGGTCTGGTGTAATTACTTTGGAACTTGGACAAAGTCTGAGTACGCTGCGTGAGCAGATTATTGTTCGCTATCCGGAACTTACTGGGTCGGGAAACACAGCTGCTCCTGGTCTATCATCTGAAGTATGGCAGCAGATTGGTGTATCAGGTGGCAATCCATCCGAGATACCAAATGGTACCAAAATTAATATGGAAAGACTTCTAAATGAAGTATTCGGGATTCGACTAGAAGGTGAATTGATGGAGGGGGCGAGTGATCTGGCTAAATCTACAGCTTCGACACCGGTACCAGAAATACCCACTATCCCTCCGGCAGAAATAGCGCCAGTAATACCGACCGAGACCACAACCGAAACGACGATGATAACTTCTTCTGATCGAGGAGAATTTCAGAAGATGTTGGACAATACTCGAGACCATAAGCCGATCGAATCAGTCCTCAATGAACTTGCTGAGAGGGATTTTCAACCAGCTATATCGGAACGTTTAGTAGACCTAACAACACCTTGGCAGCCAGGAAAAACCCTCCATGAGCATCTGTACCGTACGATGCTTGAAGGGTATCGAAACGGTAACATTACTCTCCCGATTGAGACAATGAGATATGTTGCAGGCAATGAAACTGCTCTCTATGGTTTTATAGAACGCCACCTCCCAGATGTTTCTGATGATGTGTTGAGTAAGTTTTTCCGTGGAGTTAGTACAGAAGCAATGTCACCGGAAGAATGGCGCGCTCTTGGTATCGAAAGTGGTAATCCAAAGATGATTGCTGCTGGTGATCAGGTACAAACTGGAAATATTATTAAACTCATACTTGAGCGTGCAGCAGGTGCTGCCAATAAATCATAGAGAGTATGAATGAACTTACACAAAAAAGTCGTTTGGTTACGTTATTAAAGCTTGATTCTTGGCCTGCAGCAGAACGAGCTGTGTTTTTAGAAAAAAGCGGCCATTTGCTATTAGAAGCGTCGATTGGACGATTGTTACTATTACTGCAGGAAGCTGAGCTTGCGCAACTAGAGTTGTATCTGGATAGCCATGAAAATATTGACGATATGGTTGGTTATTTGTCTGACAGATACCCACTCTTTGTCGATATTCTGAGTGAGGAAGCTGTGGCCTTAGAAAAGGAGGCGGAACAAACGTTTTCATCAACTTCGTAAAACTCTCTGTTTTAGCGACTGTTTCGTGTATAATCCCAGGATTATACCCGCAAATTTTGAACTACCGTGCTTGATATTAAATTCATTCGAGAGAATCTCGACCTTGTAAAATTGGCTGCTCAGAAGAAGAAATCTTCTGTCGACTTGGATCGTTTGGTCCTAGTGGATGACTCGCGTCGCGAGATCATGCAACGACTCGAGGAAAAACGAGCAAAACAGAATCGTGTTTCTGATGGGATTCCTGCCGCGACGGATCCAGCGGCTAGGCAGCAACTCATCGCCGAGATGCAAGTGCTGAAGACTGATGTTCAGAAAGATGAGGAATCACTCAAGCCAATACTTGAAGAATGGCAGGCACTGATGCTTCAGGTGCCGAACATTCCTGATATGTCAGTCCCTGATGGGAACAGTGATGCCGACAATGAGGAAGTGAAGACTTGGGGAGAGCAGACAAAATTTAATTTTGAGGCCAAAGATCATGTTGAACTCATGGTAAAGCACGGCATGGTCGATTTCGAGCGGGGAGCAAAGGTGCATGGTTTTCGTGGGTATTATCTTCTGGGCGATGGCGCGCGTCTGTCGTGGGCTATCTGGAATTACGCCAATGCGTTTTTTGGTCAAAAAGGATTCGTACCAGTTATTCCGCCAGCCATTGTTCGTAAAGCTAATCTCTACGGTACTGGCCATCTTCCTAACGATGCTGACGATGTGTATCGTACACAGGACGAAGATTATCTGATCGGTACCGCTGAAGTCTCGGTGATGGGTTACTATGCTGATGAGATTATCGATAAAGTGCAGTTTCCGATAAAGTTCCTCGGCTTCTCTCCGTGTTACCGACGTGAAGCCGGTAGTCACGGTAAGGATACTCGGGGACTCATTCGTGTTCATGAATTCTATAAACTCGAACAAGTATTGCTTTGCGAAGCATCGCATCAAGAGAGCGTTCATTGGCATGAGTGGCTCAATCGCAACACCGAGGAGTTCATTGAGTCGCTCGGTATTCCATACCGTACAGTACTCAACTGTGGTGGAGACTTGGGTCAAGGGCAGGTCAAGAAGTACGATGTCGAGTTGTGGGTGCCTGGTGAATCGACATATCGAGAGATCAGCTCCGCGTCATATTTCCATGATTTTCAGACTCGTCGTTTCAATATTCGGTATCGCGATAAAGAGGGAAAGATTCGTTACGCACACTCCCTCAATTGTACGGCGATTCCGACTCCGCGTATCTTAGTTTCACTTGTTGAAAACTTTCAGCAGGCTGATGGGACGATTAAGATTCCTGAGGTGCTACGGCAGTATTTTGGAAAAGAGCAAATAGGGTAAGGTGAAAAAGTCGCGGATGGTTCGCCCTAATTTTTAAGGAGGGTTTATCCGACTTTAAAAATGGAAGTGCCTTTGGGGCACGCCATCTGCGACTTTTTCTATGCTACGATATTGCCAATGAGGCCACAGAGAAAAAGACTCGCTCCAAATACAGTACAACTCCTTAAACATATTGGGGTTGGCTTCATGGTCATTACGGTTGTTGCATTGCTGATCGCGGCTGTTTGGTATGGCACCAGGGTTTCTGCGCTTACGATCACTGAGGTTGATGCTTCAGGTGGGGAAACCATCAAACCAGATCATGTTGAACAATTGGTAAAAGAAACTCTTGAAGGAACGTATCTTGGTCTTATTCCAAGACGATTTGCATGGTTATATCCAGAGCAAGAAATAGTTGAAATTGTCTCTAAGACCGAGCGAATTTTTAATGTGGTTGTGGCACGTGGTGGTGGTACAAAACTGCAGATAACCTATGACGAATACGTTCCTTTTGCACTATGGTGTCGTTCGACCACGGAAGAAGAGTGTTTGTTTTTGAATATTGAAGGATATGCATTCAGTAAAGCTCCAAAACTTACTGGAGGTAGTTTTTTACGTTTTGTGACCGCCGGCCGTGACCCTGTTGTTGGTGAAATCGTTGCTGAGTCTGATACGTATAAAAGTGCCCAAGAACTTGTACGTTTGCTAGCGACAGAAAATTGGTTTGTTTCTCATGTGGAGCTAGATCAAGTCGGCGATATATTTTTGTCCATTGTCGAGGGAGGAGAGCTTAAAATTAATTTTGAAGAAACACCAGCACAGCTCGTTCAAAACCTTCAAGTACTGCTCGCTTCCGAAGAATTCAAGCATCTCAAGCCAGGTAATTTTCAGTACATTGACTTACGTTTTGGTAATAAAGTATTTGTAAACGAAGAACTAGTTCTTGAAAATGATGAGATATCAAGTGAGCAATCCACCACTACCGCACAGGCTCAGGTTGAATGAGTCTGTTTGCTTGCATTTGATCAGTCACTAAGTACAATGCCACGACTATGAATTTTTGGCAGAAACTTCCCAAACCGATCTTCACTGTTGCCCCGATGGCAGATGTTACTGATGCTGCCTTCAGGCAAATAATCGCCAAATATAGCGCGCACGAACGTTGTGACGGTACTGTAGGTGGGCCGGATGTGATGTGGACTGAGTTTGTCGCTGCCGATGGCCTTGTGCGCGCGACCCCAGAAGGAAAAGAAAAACTGATGGCAGATCTGATCTACAGTGAAGGAGAACGCCCGATCGTAGCGCAGCTCTTCACCAGCAATCCAGAACATATGGAGTATGCAGCAAAGCTCGTGCGGGAACTTGGATACGACGGTATTGATATCAACATGGGATGTCCTGACCGCTCGATTGAAAAGCAAGGATGTGGTTCAGCAATGATCAAGACTCCTGCTGTTGCAAGAGAAATCATCAGGGCAGCAAAGCGTGGTGGAAAAGGACTTCCTGTCTCAGTGAAAACTCGAATCGGATACAACCACGATCAGCTTGAAGATTGGCTCCCAGTTATTTTAGAAGAAGAGCCAGCTGCTGTAACCATTCATGCTCGCACTCGCAAAGAAATGAGTAAGGTGCCTGCCCGGTGGGAACGAGTAAAGCGAGCGGTGGAGATTCGCAATGAACTCGGTTCAGCCGCGTGCATTCTTGGTAATGGTGACGTCCTTTCTCTCGCCGATGCAAAAGCTAAGGTAGAGATGACTGGTGCTGATGGGGCAATGATCGGACGGGCACTCTTTGGTAATCCGTGGTTTTTTCACCCAACAAAGCGACTGCCGGTTCATTTGACCGCTCTCCCGACCAAGGGAGTCGATCGTGATACGCTGCATGTCTCTGCCTCTCCAGAAAAGGGGATAGAATTTGTCATACTCGAAGAACGCCTGCGGGTACTCATAGAACATACCTACCTCTTTGAGGAAATACTTCCGCATAAGAATTTTGCCGTTATGAAAAAGCACTATAAGGCGTACATCAACTCATTTCCTGGTGCTGCTGAGTTGCGGGCAGAACTGATGGAACAAAATACAGCTGCTGATATAGAAACAGCCATCGGGCAGTGGCTGAAAAGATACGTCGCTTGAAATTCTGGGGTTTGACTGTGTATAGAGGTGCTGACCAAATGAATGAAGCACTGGTACACTAGATACGATGAATGAGGTATTACATGCGAATATTTTCTTTCTGATCGCTAGTATCGCTACAGTAGTATTCTGCGTGTTCATTTGCTTCATCCTCTATCACGTTTTAAAGATCGTAAAGAGTCTTCGCGCGATCATTGAACGGATTGAGGCTGGAAGTGAAATGATCGCACACGATGTCGCTCAAGTACGCGAGCTGGTGGCGAGTGGAGGAATTTGGTCGCGTGCAATACAATTTATTATTAGTGGAACGCGCGGCAGCGGTCGAAAACGCCAACGTGTCCGCACGGAAGAATAATGATTTTACATAAGTATGGCAAAGAAAGAACAGAAGAAAGCAGTAATGACTCCAGCCCAGAAAGTTAGTGTCGGAGTCGGTCTTACGGCTGCTGCTGTCGCAGCAGCGGGAGCTTACTTCCTTTATGGTAGTAAAAACGCTGCTAAAAATAGAAAAGCGGTAAAAAGCTGGGCCCTTAAGGCAAAAGCTGAAGTATTGGAAAAGCTTGAAGATGCCAAGGAGATGACTCGCGAAGAGTACGAAGAACTAGTCGGTACGGTTGTTGGTACGTATGCTGGTGTAAAGAATGCTTCAAAAGCAGAATTGAAGTCATTTAAAGATGAAATGGTCGATCACTGGAAGGCGATCGAACGAACCGCAAAGCCAAAGAAGAAGGCTCCTGCTAAGAAGGCAGCGCCAGCTAAAAAAGTTGTAAAAGTTGTAAGGAAATAGTTATACACTACTTACTCGGCGCGGGGCCTTCGGCCCCGCGCCGATTTTGTATTATAGAAGCATGAGACGATTGCTCGTAGCTGTCATGGCGTTAGGGATTTTGGTGAGTGTGTTTGACACCTCACGTGCTGCTGTACCAAACCAAGCTACGGTAATTTCTTCCGTAGCAAAGCTGACAGTTATCGAAATTAACCCAGTCATACTCACCGCAAAAGCATACAGCGTGATCGATATTGAAACAGGTGAGACACTGCTTGCATATAATGCTTCTGAAGAACTACCGATCGCTTCCGTTACCAAACTCTTCACAGCAGCAGCGCTGCTATCGACAACAGAAAAGGAAATAGTCATTAGTACCGCAGACGTCGCCACAGAGGGAAGAGCAGGCAAGCTAGAAGCTGGACAACTGTATAGAACACACGAGTTGCTCTTTCCGCTTTTACTCGAATCTTCAAACGATGCCGCTGCAACGTTAGAACGGGCGGTGGGTGAGATCGATTTGGCTGGCGAACCACTTGCTGATGGTTCTGGTCTTTCGGCAGAGAATCGCGCCTCGGCTAATGTATTAGCGGAGGAAGTGCGTGAGCTGTATCGCACGCAACCACACATTTTTGATATCACAAGACTCAAGCAGTACGTGGGTACGTACACTGGCTGGGTGAATAATTCTCCAGTTCACAAGCTTCCTGGATATCGAGGTGGAAAACATGGCTATACTCAAGCGGCTGGTCGAACTCTGGCTGCAGTATTTGCCGAACCAACGCTCGATGAGCGTGAACTTGCGTACGTCATTTTAGGAAGTAGTGATTTGAAATCAGATACACTCCGCTTACGAGCTGCGGTCGAGAATTCGGTGCGCTATCAATAATTTGTTATACTACTGTCCATGTCAGTAACTGCTGCGCTATATCGCAAATATCGACCACAAACGTTTGCGGAGGTTAAAGACCAAGACCACATTGTAGCCGTCCTTGAGGGAGCGATTCGAAAAGGGGAGATTCCTCATGCTATTTTATTTTCTGGTACACGCGGCACAGGGAAGACAACACTCGCTCGTCTGTTTGCAAAAGCTATCGGCACATCCGATATTGACCTCTATGAAATAGACGCCGCTTCTAATCGTGGTATCGACGATGTACGGGAGCTCAAGGAAGCTGTCCACACACTACCGTATGAATCAGAGCATAAGGTATACATCATTGATGAGGTTCACATGCTCACGAAGGAAGCTTTCAATGCGCTTCTAAAAACACTCGAAGAACCACCTGAACACGTCGTGTTCATTTTGGCTACCACCGAAGAAGAGAAGCTACTTGATACTATTCTCTCCCGCTGTCAAGTGTTTCGAACACATTCGCCTTCTCGCGAAGTGTTGACAAAAACTGTGACCGATGTTGCGAAGAAGGAAGGATTCACTCTTAGTCCCGATGCTGCAGATCTTATTGCGATTGCCGCTGATGGTTCTTTCCGCGATGCGCTCGGGGTGATGCAAAAGGTCATCATGGCTTCTGGCGATCGGATCGGTAGTGCTGATGAGGTCGCGGCGATCATCGGTGCTCCAAAGACCGAGACCATGCTCCAGCTCGTTGAAGCTTTGCATAAAAAAGACCGTACTGCCGCACTTACAGCCACGATGGCCGCAGTGGAGAGTGGCGTTAATATGAAGTTATTTTCTCGACTACTCCTTGAGCACGTACGAGCGGTGATGTTGCTTCGAAATCTACCCGCCAAGGAACGAGACATTCTCAGTGCCTTTGGTACCGAAACGCAAGATCGTCTACGCGAGTACGCGAGCGGAACATCGCCGCTCAATTCGCATGTACTCCTTCGTTTTTTGCAGGCTGCCGAGTTGGTGGGGCGTTCACCTATTCCGCAAGCCCCGCTTGAGATCGCGATCATCGAAGTTACTGAATAGCTAGTTATGAAGATCTATCTAGTGCGACACGGACAGACAGGGGGCAATGTGGCTCATCGTCACCAAGCCGAACACACACCACTCACCCCGCTTGGCAAAGAACAGGCACACCGTGTCGCTGAGATCGTACGTTTGTATCAACCGACACATCTTCTGAGTAGCAGCTTGGTACGAGCGATAGAAACAGCCCAGATCATTGGTGAGGTATGTGATCTTGTACCAGAGACCAACCCTCATTTTATCGAGTTGCGTCGACCTGACGGCATGTATGGACACCATCATCGTAGTATTCGTTCAATTTGGTTTTATACACGATGGTACTTTGGTTTGGCTAGTGGGAGTGATGAAAAGCGGGGAGAGACATATAAAATGCTTCGGGAGCGTTTCGAAAAAGCCCAAGCGTATCTTGTGACCTACCCTAAAGATGCACGAATCGTTGTAGTCTCACATGCTGTTTTCATTGGATTGTTCACCGTGCATCTCTGTCGTAAACGAGCGCTTAATCCGTTGCAGGCAGCATACACTTTTTACAGAATATTAACGATGCCGAACACTTCCATTACGCCGATCTATTTTGATCATGAACCAGATGAGGAAGAATGCGCGTGGTATGCAGAAAGATGATTTTTTAGATCGATGGATTCACCAAGTATTAAAATTGTATCGCTCAATATAGAGCGGTCAAAACACCTTGATCTTGTCAGAGGGTTTCTTGAGCAGGAACAACCTGATGTGTTCAGTGTGCAGGAATTATGTCGTGCCGACATCCCACACTTTGAATCGATGTTTGGGGGAGAGTATGTGTTTGTACCAATGGCCATTTTCGATGAGATCGATAAAAACGAAATGTCTTGTGAGTTGGGGCTGGGGATATTTTCACGGTTCAAGATCGCAGGCTACCGAACACACTTTTATGCCGGCTCACAAAATACGATACCGGAGTACCAGCATCCAGATCAGGGCACTATTAATAGGTGTCTTTTGGTTTGCGACGTTAGTAAAGACGATGTTCTGTTTCGTATAGGTACAACGCATTTCACCTGGACGCCAGATGGGATGGCTAGTGATACACAGCGTCGGGATACCACTAATCTTTTTGAAGTACTGGATAAAGAAAGTGAAATTGTTTTTACTGGTGATTTCAATGCGCCTCGAGACGGAGAAATATTTAAAGCATTGGCAGAGCGATACAAAGACAATGTCCCACCTGAATACACGACAAGTATCGATGGTACATATCATCGAGCTGGGAATCTTGAACGAATGGTCGATGGTATTTTTAGCACACCAGGGTATGAAGTCTCGAACGTGCGCATGGAATGTGGCGTTTCTGACCACTGCGCATTGGTGGGAACAGTGTCTAGAAAAGAGTAGAGGAGAATGATAAAGTATGCTATGGTAGTGGACGCGCGAAAGCGCCTTTTCTGAAGAAAAGAATTTGCCCGATCGTCTAATGGTAGGACTGCGGTTTCTGGTACCGCCTATCGAGGTTCGAGTCCTTGTCGGGCAGCA
>DZBU01000014.1 GCA_022730015.1 Candidatus Elulimicrobium sp.
CCTCTCTGTCTCTTCCACTTCAAACGCATGAAAGGTTAGTAGTTCTTCTACCTTCTCTGTGTCAGGCAATGCCTCCCCAACATATTCTTTAAGCCAACTATGTACGACTTTCATACCCTAAAACTGATTAACGAAGCGAAGATCTCCTGTGTAATAGTCGCGCACATCTTCGACTTGATACTTCATCACTCCCAAGCGATCAATACCCATTCCAAACGCAAACCCTGAGTATACTGCTGGGTCTATCCCAGAATCACGAAGCACATTCGGATGTACCATCCCAGCTCCCATCACCTCAACCCATTTTCCCACTAGCTTACTGTTTCCTTCGAGTAAACGCATGTCGACTTCCAATCCCGGCTCCACAAACGGAAAAAAGCTTGGTCGAAAGCGCACCTCGGTCTTGCCACTGAAGAATTTCGAAAAGAAATATTCGAGTGTTCCTTTAAGATGTCCAAGATGTACATCCTTGTCTACGTACAATCCTTCCAGTTGATAGAACTGTGCTTCGTGAGTAGCGTCTGTTGCTTCATTACGAAATACTTTCCCAGGGACGATAATCCGGATCGGTGGCTGGTGGCTCTCCATATAGCGTGCCTGCACAGGACTGGTGTGCGTGCGCAGCACCATTGGCTCAGATACATCTTTGGCCTTAAACCAGAAAGTGTCCTGCATGTCACGCGATGAGTGATCTTTCGGCACATTGAGGCGGTCAAAGTTATAGTGCTCTGTCTCTGCTTCTGGCCCCTCCGCAAATACAAAACCAATCTCAGCAAAGATACTATTGATCTCGGTGATCATCTGTGTAATTGGGTGTTGGTGTCCACGAGGTGTTTCCATGAGTATATGTTGTTGGTCTAGTTAATCGTAGTTGAGTGTACCATACGCTTCCAATGACTAGCGTTCTACCTCTAATTTAGTTACAACCTCAAAATAGTAGGGTCCATCTTTTACATAGATCACGTTATTTTCGATGACAACTTGAAGATTCGTTCCCGCGTAGATCTGTTGCACGTTCTGCCAAGATCGATCGTCAATTTCTGTAACATAGAGACCATCTGTTAACTGAAGGAACACTAGGTCTGAACTGTTTGGAAAGAAATCATAGAAATAGACATCCTTGCGTAAGTGATCGATCTTGATTTCAGGTCGACACAAACGGCTTCCTGCTGCAATAAGCGGTGTTGTCGTTGCTAGCGAGAATTGTTCAATCGCATCGGCTACGTGCTGACCATATCGAAGCGCGGTCGTAGTCGCATCAACATGCGTCACGCAAAAGTAATACGGGATAGATTGCGTTGGCCCTTGCCAAACAGCAAACAGCTCTCGATCGCGAGTAACTAAGTGAATATTGCCACGCTCAATCACTGCCTCTATTGAGGTTGAGCCAACCGATTGCATATTCGAACTCGTGGCGAAACGAAAACGTTCCTCGTCAGTCATTTCTTTAAAGACCGAGCGAGAAGTCGTAGAAGTAGAACCAAATAAACCATCAACAAATTCGTATTCCTTGTTGATCAGGTATGGTGTTATCCGTTCTGACTTAGTGGTTAGTATCGGTACGGTAGTGGTTGCGTCTTTAAGCACTTCCCCCGCATCAGCAATACCCAAATAAACTGGAGTACCGGTTGCCGTCACATATTTAGAAATTGGACGAACATGCGGGACTGCCGGCATATTGAAAGCCGCTACCTCGATCACCATATGTGAATCAACCGGAAGATCCTTAACCCACGTTGAGAGATCTGGACGCTGTACCACGACCCGATGCTGACCAGCCGTAATGTTTTGTATGTAATATGCCGAGCGAAAAAGACGCAGTTGTTCTATCTGCTCATCGTCAAGATATACGTCTACCTCAAGATTATCAGTAGTGATGTACATACCACCAGTCGTAACAATAGTTTGTTCGTCGCTTCCAAGATCAATCCGATATCCAGCAGTATAAAAAACCATGACAGGAAACGAAATCAAAAACACCGCCGCCAATATGAAAAACAGCCGTTTACGATGCGCCGTTGATAGTGATTCAATTTGTGGTTTTTCTAACATAGTTCAAATTACTTTTCACGTTTCGGAGTGACCCAGAAGCCCATGTATTTTCCAAACATCAACCGTGTTTGCGCATCCAGCCCTGGAATGGCACTGAAGATGATCATTGTAAGCGGTACCATGATCCACTGCAACGCCATGACCACATAGCGAAAGCGACTATGGTGCGCAGGCCGTGGTGGGGTGAGCGAAAGTGAAATGATCGAAGATACCACGAGACCAACCATCGCGACAATGAGCAGGTTACGCACCATGATCGGCAATTCATAGGACAACACTGTCTCGTGAAACTCACGTGTTCCAAGAAAGATTGGTGCCCAACCAAGAATGAAAAGCATAATTGGGTTGGTTACGAGAGACCAATACCCCTCCCCCTGCAAAGCCGCGATCGCAATACGTTTGCGAAGTGGTATCGCTTTGTTTTTAGTAAAGTGATAGATCAAGTAGCACCAGTTCTCTACTCCATATGTCCATCGTCGGTGCTGCTTGTAGATATTTTTGATAGTCCCCCAGAAGGTCGGTGCGGTTGTCGCATCCATGGCAATCGGATACGAGAGCGATACCACAGCAAAATCACCATCATTGGCAATAAGTAAATTCCAGAAGATGCGTGAATCCTCACTTACGACATTGGGTTGGCCGTATCCTATCTCATACAACGCCTGAAAACTCACTGAATGTGAAGAAAATGTAGCAGCCTTATCTGGTCGCTCTTGCATGATCATTTGCCAAAACGTACTCGACATAGCCATCACTCGAGAAAGTGCTGGGGCGTCCCAGAGATTATTTGTGAAAAGTGGGACAGGTTGAAAAGCACTCTTGTACGGATTTTCAGCTGTCATAAAATGCCAAACCAAACAATTGAAATAGTCCGCATAGATGACGGTGTCAACGTCAAAAATTGAGGTCAATATATTCTTGTACGGAATAGCGTGAACATCAATAATCTTTTCACGCACCTGATGCAAAGCATAGTGAGTGTTCGATCCTTTTCCTGCAATGTCACCAAGAATATTATCAGGATGCACGGTGACCAAAAAATGACCAAATTGATTGCCATACTGCTGCTCCATTGCACGAGCGAGATCTTCTGCGTCCTTGCCCACTCGACCCTCAGCCGCCAACACCACGATCAACTTTTTAGGATCATATTTTGCCTTGATCAGACCCTGCAACGCACCCTCAAGCACTTCACGTGGCTCTTGATAGAATGGAAAGATGACCAAGTGATACAGATGGTCGTACTTAAACCGAGTGACGAGCTGTTGCCAATCGAGTTCCATATGGTGCTTGAGACGCTTCCAATTGTAGCGAACATGCACCGAGAGAAAGATTGTCTTAAGAACCCAATAGATTGAAAAAGCAATAATAAAATACGCAGCCCAAAATGGCGCATACATCGAAGCAAGTACGATACCGATCAGCGTCCCCCAGGCTGCAACACCAGGGACAATTTCCAAGAAACGATAAAATCGCCGATCAGAACCAGTAAGTTCTGTTGCTCGCGCCACTTTAAAGTCTGGTCGCTGTGCGTACGGCAGCAATTTTGATTGGTCATCCAAGGCCATAAGTACCCGCGAGTATATACCTGTTTTAGTGGAAAATAAAGGTCTATGAAATAATATTTGGTGTTTTCCAGCTGTATGCAAAACGTGCTGGGCAGCCTCGTTCGGTGATGACTTCGTCTAGCATCAGGCTGGATCAGGAAACAACAGAAAGAGCCTCGGGAAGGTAAATTTTTCCGAGGCTCTTTCTGTTGTTTCTTCTTCTCCTCCGTTGTCGCTAAATCACCCCTCTTTCTTTGGAGCCACCTGTCAGACTCGAACTGACGACCCACGGTTTACAAAACCGTTGCTCTACCAACTGAGCTAAGGTGGCTTATAAAATTTTACTGGACATCTCACCCTCCTGCTTATTGGTAAGTAACAGTTTTGTGACAAAACTTTGAAAAAATCTCCCAGACTTTTTCAACTGTACCAACTGAGCTAAGGCGGCTTTAACTACTCTTTGCTTCGGTGCTGGAAATCCTAACAAAAATCTTCAGCTTTTACCAGCGCTCACATTTGATTAGTCTCTACCTTCCAATTTCCGCTTACGCAACTGACGCTGCTCGGTTGGAGATAATGCCGTGTCTGCTCGGTGAACCGTCATTTGTTGAAGATGATTATCTTTGTCTAACTGGCGTTTCTCGCTACGTAACTCTTTGGCTCTTTTTCGATTTCTTTCAAAGACAGTTTCGAAGTAAGCGTAGAGCGCCACAAGCGTGCGTAGGATGGTTCGTAAAACTGAATGAATACTGTAGTACCAGTTTAGCTGTACAATGTACTTCATAAAATGGTTACCGTTTCGTTGTACTCCTTGCAAAAACCAAGCAACTACACGATCGAGCCAAGCACGAAACCTGACCGCGAAAAAACGTCGACCGCGTCGACGTTCTTGTCGTGTGATACCGACCAGCAGTAACAACGAGAAGGCGCTCACTAAAAAGGCAGTCAATGCTGACATGACCAGAGCACCTTATTTAACTGAGAGTCGAGTTATTTTGGCGATCGAAACATTCTCACCAAACTTCTGGACAGCTCCGTTTACCATCTCACCAATGGTCGTTTCGGGAT
The DNA here is from genome assembly GCA_022730015.1 of Candidatus Elulimicrobium sp. Taxonomy (GTDB): domain Bacteria; phylum Patescibacteriota; class Minisyncoccia; order Phycocordibacterales; family UBA918; genus OLB19. The sequence continues at coordinate 4,668 of DZBU01000014.1, forward strand.
TCTTAATGAAATCTTGTTCCATGAGGATCTGGTCCTTAAAATATGACGCCAACTTTCCAGCCATGATCTTCTCCTTCATCTCTTCGGGCTTTCCTTCGAGTTCAGCCGCAAACACTTCCTTTGCTTTCTCAATTGCCTCAGCTGGCAACTCATCCTTGCTGATGTACTTTGGATCAGTCGCTGCAACATGCATTGCGATATCCTTAGCAAGCGATACGAATTCCTGATTCTTCGACACAAAGTCCGTCTCACTGGCAAGAAGTACCATTGCAGCTACTTCATTAGTATTGTGTACGTACGAACCGATTGCCCCCGCACCGAGAGCTCGGTCTGACTTTTTCTCCGCTGCTTCACTGCGCTTTTTCTTAAGAATGATGACAGCCTTCTCCATATCACCACCCGCTTCTTCAAGCGCTCTTTTGCACTGCATCACCGAGATGCCAGTTTTTTCTCGTAATTCTTTAAGTTGTACTGATGTGATTTCCATAGAAATTATTTAACGAACTAGATTCAAGAGTAATAGCCTGTGTGCGCACCTGCACCAGGAACCTTATTCTGCACGGCGTCGAACGGGAGCTCGACGTGGTTCTACTGGCTTTGGTACGTAAGCAGACTTTCCTGCGGCATACGCTGCCACCATTTCATCAACGAGAAGTGTGACACTGCTCTGCAATGAGTCATTTGCTACTACGGGGTACTGCACCTTGGTTGCATTGCAATCTGAACTCATGATTGCGATCACTGGAATATTCTTTTCTTTTGCTTCGGTGACTGCGATTGCATCATGTCGAGGGTCAACAACAACCATTAAATCAGGAAGTTTTACCATCTTAGAGATACCAAAGAAATTGAAAGTGAGCTTATCGACTTCGCGTCCGATAACGACACGTTCCTTTTTGGTGTACTTTCGTTCCAATTCTCCAGATTCTCGCTCATGCACCAATGCTTCAAGACGATTGATACGCTTTTTGATCTCACTAAAATTAGTGAGCATACCACCAATCCAGCGGTTAGTTACGTAGGGAGCGTCAATTTTTTCAGCTGCTGCTTTAACGATCTTTGAACTCTCATCTTTAGTACTCACAAACAGTACTGTTCTTCCTTGTGTTCCAGCCTCTTTTAGGATTTCTGTAGCTACATTAAGTGAAGCGGCGACTTTTTCTAGATCGAAGATATCGCTACCATCTTTTGTTGCATATAAATATGAAGTAACTGTTGGATGACGACGACTCTTTCTGAAGCCGAAATGTGATCCCGCCTTGAAAAGACGCTCGATGAATGTTGGATTGTTTGTAGTTGACATAATGATTTATTGGCGACTCATGTGAGTTATTGCACCGGCAGACGGGTTATCTAATTAAATGTCTCCTGGGCACACAACTGATCTTTTAGGTCAGTCTGAGTCTGAAAAAAGCACGTGAGTGCTTAGCGGCGTGATAGTACCATAGGCATTTGGTGTGTGCAATAGTGACTCACAAGCTTCTTCGCGTCAGTGTCACCACAGGATGAAGGCATTTTTAAGAGAGCTGGCTATTTTTCACACTCAGCGAGAAGCGACTATGCGCGGGAGGGTTTGGCTGGGGCGCGCAAGAAGCGTACGAGTCGAGAGGGAAAATGACCAGCTCCTTCCCCTGTCATTATTTATTACTCCTCCTCCGTTCCCACTTCCCCGCCCGCTGCCACAGTCTGAAGCGCTTCAACGATCGGGGTAAGGTTTCCTCCCAGCGTCGCTTCGATAGTGTGCCACGACTGCTTGATGCGATGGTCGGTGATGCGGTTTTGCGGGAAGTTGTAGGTGCGGATCTTTTCCGAGCGATCGCCGGTACCGATCTGGTTCTTGCGCGTCTCGGAATGCTTTTTCATTTCTTCCTCTTCATGGATCGCTTCCAACTTTGCAATGAGCATCGTCATCGCCTTTTCGCGGTTCTTAAGCTGCGAACGTTCGCTCTGACAACGTACGTCGATACCCGTCGGCATATGAATGAGTCGCACCGCGGTTTCTACCTTGTTGACGTTCTGCCCGCCGGCACCACCGGAACGCGAGAACTCCATTTCGATATCTCCTGGATTCACCTCGATGCTCGGCTTCTTCCGCATTGGCAAGATCGCCACCGATGCTGTGGAAGTATGGATACGCCCCTGTTTCTCGGTAGCTGGAATGCGCTGCACACGATGGACACCCGTCTCATAGCGCAAATGGTCGTACACTTGATTCCCCAGTATTTCGAACGCTGCTTCCTTATATCCCCCCGCTTCGGTCTCAGAGACATGCGAACGAATGGTCTGCCAGCCATTGTTCTCGGCATACTGCAGGTACATCGAAGCTAACTCAGCAGCAAAGAGTGACGCTTCATCACCCCCAGCACCCGCTCGCACTTCAAGCATGACCCCGAATGGCCGAGCCTCTTCTTCTCGATTGGCTTCAATGATGCGTTCCATTTCAGAGAATTGCCCCTGGAGCTGCTGCGTCAACCGGTCAATTTCTTCCTTCGCGAGTTCTGCCATTTCCGGATCAGACGCCGCCAATTCATCTGCCTCACGAAGCTTCACTAACTCACTCTCAAACTGCGACGCCAAGAATTGCGTTTTCTGATTCTCTTTGAATTCCTGTAGTTTGTCTTGGTCGAATTCCATATAATGCTCTTAGTGTACACAAAAAACAGCAGTGTACTAGAGTAAAGACTCTGGTGCACTGCTGTTTTGTAGCTACGCCTTCTTGGTGCGAGTGGCCTTGGCCATACGCTGCTTGAAGCGATCGACGCGACCAGCGGTGTCCATCACCTTCTCCTGTCCAGTGTAGAACGGATGTGATGCGCTTGAAACGTCAACTGACGCCAATGGGTACTCCTGACCATCAGTCCACTTGTCTGTAGCAGATGTCTCAATAGCAGAACCGATCAACATGCGCTCTCCTGATGAGTTGTCATGGAATATAACCATGCGGTAATTCTTTGGATGGATATCTTGTTTCATATATACAAATACTTCGGCGAACCCAGTGAGACAGGCAGAAAATCTTTTCAAGATTTTCTGCCTGTCTCTGGAATATAATAAGCGGGAACACCTAATTTCTTGTGTCGGACACTATAACAGAACGAGCCGTTTTAGCAACTATCAAACCCGCAAGAATTCTACGATCCCAAAATCTGGATCTCTTGAGCCAAACGTGACTTACGATTCATCACCTGGTCACCATAGAAGGCATTCGCCGGATTGGTCGCCCCTCCCCACCCAGCGTAGTAGCGAAGCGCCGCGAGACGGTCACCTGTGTACGAGCCATTCGCGCCATTGTCACGGAGCAAGAGCGCCGTCGCGATGAAAGCGTCCCGGTTATTAAACGGATTAGCTGGCGTATTGTTGCCATTGATACGACGGATCGCATCTGCATCTTTGCTATAGACCCAACCGCTGCCGTTATTGACGATACCGCCGTAGATAGCCCACGTGGACGGAATGAACTGCGATGGTCCCATCGCTCCTCCCCACCCAACACGCGACCCATTCTGAATGATCGGACAAGATACCGTTCGTGAGTACGGGTCAAACCCAAGGATACCAGCGATTGCCAGAAAGACTGGTTCATCGCGAGTCGGGTGCATGACTGGTCGCGCGCTGTGACTATCTGAGAAAAGGCAGTTACCCAGATTGGAGCCAATGTTCGTTTCTTGCTCCAAGATGGCAAGGATCATTGCAGCATCAACACCAACCACCTGCGAAGCATACTGTGCGAGTGCAACTGCTTCAGGAAATGGAATCCCTCCTCCTCCACCCAAGAGACTAAAGAGTGCATTACGGAGCTGTGCAGCAGTTTTTCGCTGTGAATCAAGGAGCGCCTGGTACTGTTTCTCTTCCCCTTTGGTCACTGTCAGTATCTCCTCTTTTTGTTGTTCTCTTGCTTCAATCTCTTGCTTTTGCAATTCTTGAATACGCTTCATCTCCGCTTCCGTCAACTGCTTTGTTTCGAGTTCGTTTTTCTGTTCAACGGTATCACGACGAATCCCATGCAACACGACCAATGATTCGTTGAGAGATTCTTTGATCGACTGGAATGTCGCCACATCAGTAAAGAATTCAGAAAAATTCTTTTTGCTGAGCATCACCTCGACAAGAGAATACTCTTCAAGCAATGCTGACTTTCGTACGAGATCTGCCAATGATTCCTGCTGCTTCTCCAAACGTTCAGCGAGAATGTCGAGCACCACGGCTTTCTCTCCGATCTGATCGGAAAGCTGTTCAATCGCTACCGCACGTGCCTGAATGCCGAGCTGTGTTTTTTTGATCTCTCCTTCAATAATAGAAATATCCCGCTCTAGTGACTGGCGTTCACTCTTCTTATCTTCCACCAGACGTTCTTGAGTCAAAATTTGTCTCTCAACATTTTGCAACTCTGTTTCGAGTCGTTTCCGTCGCTCCGCGTCAGTTTCACTAGAAGCGGGTGTCGGGGGGGATAGTAATATCACTACAAAAATACCGGCGATGAACGTACGTATCATGCCGGTATTATAACAGAGTTTCCGAGACTACTAATCTCGACAAGGTGAGCTATTCCTCTTACGCTTCAACCTCTTTCCCCTTCTTTTCTACTTCAATTGCGCTAATATCAATTGCAGTTGCAGATTCTTCAGATGCTGGCGTTTGCTTTGCAGCAGTCACAACAGCGACAGAGTCTTCTGGAGCAGCGTTGATCTTTACCCCCTTTGGTACCACAAGGTCACTTACGTGAATCTTGCACTCAACCGAACGAAGCTGACCGAGATCAACATCGATGTGATTTGGTAGGTTAGCTGGCGTACTGGTCACCTCTACTTCATGCATCACTTTAGTGACTGATCCAGCGTGAGTTTCCTCTACAGGTGCTTCACCAATAAAATGAAGTGGTACATGTGTAGTGATCTCCTTTCCTTTTTCTACCGCATAGAGATCGACGTGCATGACTCGCTGCTTCACCGGGTTGAAGTCAACTTCCTTGATAAGTACTTCTACACTATTCTTCAAGCCAATTAGTTGGAGAACGGTTGACTCACCAGCTTCTTTACGCACCTTTTCAAATTCCTTCCCATCGAGAACAACTTTTAATGGTGTCTGCGCTCGCCCATATACGATCGCTGGCACACCGCCATTAGCTCGTAAGGCATCAAGACTGGTTTTTTGGTCACGCTCTGTGACCGCTAATGTCATTGTCATATGGCAGTAGCGTAGCACAAATTACGAAAACCAAACAGTGACCCATCGATACGGCAAGAAAGGCTATTCCCCCGATCAGGAACAAACTCGAATTGGTCAGGTGCTATACTCATAGCATATGTCACAGCAATACGATTTCGTCGCCATCGGCGATATACTCATTGATGCATTCATTGAATTAAATAAAGACCAAGCTGACGTTTCGATCGACCTCGATACTGGCCGCAAAACCCTTCATATGCCATTTGGCAGCAAACTGCCATATGACAACGTAGTGGTGGTACCAGCCGTTGGTAATTCACCAAACGCTGCAGTTGCTGCACATCGACTCGGGCTAGAGACTGCGCTCGTCACCAATCTTGGTAATGATAAATTTGGCAAGGAATGCCTCGATGCGCTACGTCACGAGGGCGTGCACACTGATTTCGTGAAGTTGCATGAAGGAAAAAAGACCAACTACCACTACGTGCTGCGGTACGGACCAGAACGAACTATTCTCATTAATCACGAGCAGTACCCTTACTCCCTTCCTGATTTTCCAGTTCCGCCAAAGTTCTTTTATTTTTCTTCGGTTGGTGAACATGGTATTCCTTACCATCATGAGATCGCTGCATACGTGAAAGACAATGGAACAAAGCTCGCCTTTCAGCCTGGAACCTTCCAGATCAAAGTCGGCTATGAAGAAATTCGCGATGTCTACGAGAACACTGAAATATTTTTCTGCAACAAAGAAGAGGCACAGGAAATCCTCAAGACTACCGAACAACATATACCAACGCTTATTCGTGGCTTACGCGAACTAGGACCAAAACTTCCGGTTGTGACTGATGGACCAAATGGTGCCTATGTTATCGACGCTGATGACCAAGCCTGGCACATGCCAATGTACCCAGACCCAGCTGACCCCGTCGATCGCACTGGAGCTGGTGACTCCTTCTCTTCTACCTTCACTGCTGCGATAATTCTTGGTAAAGATCCAGCTGAAGCGTTGGCATGGGGACCGATCAATTCAATGAATGTAGTGCAGTATGTTGGTGCACAAGCTGGACTCCTCTCTCGAGAAGCACTCATGAATCATCTCACCAATCGACCGGTAGAATACGAGGCAATGAAAATCAGTTAACAAATAAAAAGGCCGGCCCCTTCGGGGCCGGCCTTTTTATTTGTATAATACGTAATTTTAAGAAACCACTCGCTTTGCGGCTGCCACAATAGCAGGGACATCCAACCCGAAATAGGCAATGAGTTCATCCGGTTCTCCTGACTCGCCAAAACGATCATTCACACCCACTCGTGCAATTCTGGTCGGACAACACTCAGCAAGATGTTCTGCTACGGCACCACCAAGACCACCAGTGATCTGATGTTCCTCTACCGTTACAAGAGCACCGTGCTCGGCAGCAAACGCTTGTACAGCCTTCCCATCAAACGGTTTGATGGTTGCCATGTGCAAGACCGAAGCGCCGATCCCTTGTTTCTGTAACTCTTCAGCCGCCATGAGCGCGTTATAAAGTAGTGAACCAGTCACGATGATTCCTATTTTTTTATCAAGTGCTGTGTTTCGAGTATAGAGTAGCTGCGCTTTGCCGATCTCAAATGGTGACTCGGGGGTAGTAACTACTGGTGTCTCGCTTCGCCCTAAACGAAGGTAAATCGGACCATCATACTTTGCTGCAGCCAATGTAGCCTTGCGAGCCTCGTGAACATCGGCTGGGGTGATAACTACCATATTAGGAATCACCCGCATGATAGCGATGTCTTCAATTGCCTGATGAGTCGCTCCATCAGGACCGACTGAAATTCCCGCATGTGCACCCACGACTTTTACGTTACTATTATTATAGGCAATCGTTGTGCGAACCTGTTCCCAATTGCGACCAGGAGAAAACATAGCATAAGAAGCAATAAAAGGAATCTTGCCCATAGCAGCCATACCAGAAGCGACCGAAGCCATATTCTGCTCGGCAATACCCACCTGCACGAAACGATTTGGATACGCTTGTGCGAATAAATGTGTTCTCGTTGATTCCGTGAGGTCACAACAAAGAGCAACTACTCGTTCGTCTCGCTTCCCTGCTTCAAGCAATCCCTCACCATACCCAAAACGGGTAGGCACTCGCTCGACGCTGCCACTGGAGAGATTTGGTTGTAAATGTGATGCAAACATACGTTAATCAATATCTTGAGCTTTGATAGTACCGGCGAGTGAGCGAAGTTTCTGAAGCGCGACTTCCGCCTGCTTAGATTTTTCGACGCGATCTTCTGGGCCCTTACCTGGCGGATTACCATGCCAGCGGAAGTCGCGCTCAAACACGTCGACCCCCTTCGAGGCGATCGTATGAGCAATGATCACCGAAGGCTGACCATATATAGATTGTGCTTTTCCAATTGCATCATTGAGCGCCCTGATGTTATGCCCATCGACTTCCTGCACATCAAAACCAAAGGATTCAAATTTTTCAGTCAAAGGTTCAAGTGGCATCACATCTTTCGTGTATCCATCGATCTGAATACCATTTCGATCGACGATCACCACGAGATTATTAAGTTTTTCTTTACCGGCGAGCATAAGTGCTTCCCAGATCTGCCCTTCATTCAGCTCCCCATCACCAGTAAGACAATAAAAGAATTTTGACGAGTATGGATTATCGATACGTTCGGCGAGCGCCATACCAACCGCCTGTGAGATACCCGAACCCAGTGGGCCAGAGCTCGTCTCGATACCTGGCAGTGTCCCGCGGTGCGGATGTCCCTGAAGGCGTGAGCCAAGCTTACGTAAAGTAAGTAATTCTTGAACAGGAAAATATCCAGCGTGCGCTAATGTAGCGTACAGCACTGGACAAATGTGGCCATTTGAAAGCACGAGACGATCCCGCTCTGGCCACTCGGGATTTTCTGGATCATGTTTCATGATACCGAAGTAAAGTAAGGTAAACACATCAGCCATACCAAGCGGGCCAGCGGTGTGACCACTTCCTGCTTCGGTGAGCATTTCAATAATACTTTGGCGGATGCTGTTTGCTTTTCGCTCCAGCGCTTTTATTTCTTCTGATGTAAGGTACTGCATATTACTCTCGTAGTATACCAAGCAAACAAGCGCAACCAAGTCTCTAGTCGTTAATAAGTGCCGCTAGTGCGAGGTACGCAGCTTCTGGATCTGGTTGCTGAATGATTGCTGAGCCACAAACAAACCGATCAGCACCAGCTGCTTTAAGTCGGGCAATCGTGGAAGCATTCACGCTGCCATCGATAGAAATGGCCTTCGTAGGAAAACGTTGCTTAAGAAGTGAAATTTTTTCGAGAACAGTCTCATCAAACGGCAATCCTTGTGCCCCGATCTCTCTGATACCCATAAGCTGAATATAATCGGCATGTTCCGCGTAAGCTACTAAGGTCTCAAGTGGCGTGTCACCATGAGCACTTGCTGCCACCGAAACAGGTGTCTCAGCAGCGAATGAACGGAACTCTTCCAAGGTTAGGGTCTCAATATGAAAAACCAACATATCTGCCCCCGCAATGATCCACTCCATTGCCGCCGATATTGGATCGGAAACCATCAGATCGATCTCCAGAGTGTACTGGTCAAGCTGTGATTTTACCGATAACGCTTCACCCTTCGGCTCATACGGCCAAGAAATCGTCGGGACAAAAATACCATCAACCAGGTCTAGTTGGAATTCTTGCGCGAACGACAAACGAGCCGCCAGATCGATAATTTGTTCTCGACTGTTTGGAATAACCGCAGGAACGATTGGTACGTATGTCATGTGTGTAACTCAGTGGTAATTGCTTCGATCTTTTCATTGCGTCTCATGTACTTTTCATCCGTAAATGATTCCGTATGTAACCATTCCCAGATCACTTGCTTGGTAAGATCAATATCAACAAACCGGGCACCAATCGAAAGTACGTTTGCATCATTGTGTTGGCGGGATAGTGTTGGGATAGAATCAATCCCCCCGTAGTACGCGACTGCTCGCACGTTTGGAAATCGATTGGCGAGCATCGCTTCTCCCTGACCAGAGCCACCAAAGACAATCCCCCGACTCCCTTCTGGATCCTGGCTGACTGCTTCGGCAGCCAACGCTATGAAATCAGGAAAATCATCAAGCTCATCATACTCATATGCACCGTGGTCATGTACGACGAACCCTTCATTGCGAAGCCAAGTAAGTACTGCTTCTTTGTATGAGAATCCAGCATGATCGGTCGCGAGATGGATGATCATAAATCAGGATTTATTTTACAACGAGTTTGGCGACTGCCGCCACGTGTTCTACTAGTGTCTGAGTGTAACTAGTCTCATTGTCATACCAAGCCAAAACTTTCACAAGATTACCCCCCACTACTTGAGTGAAAGAAAGGTCAGCGATCGAACCGACTCGTGAACCGATAATATCGGTTGAAACGATTGGTTCACTCGTTGCGGCAAATAGATTCTGCCAACGTGGCTCTTCGGCAGCCTTTCGTAATGCTTCGTTAACTTCTTCTACACTTGTCTCTCGTGAAGCAACAAAAGTAACATCAACGATTGAACCAACCGGTACGGGGACACGCATTGCGAGACCAGCAAATTTTCCTTCCAGCTCTGGGTGAGCCTTGGTAGTTGCAATCGCTGCCCCGGTAGTAGACGGAACAATGTTAAGGGCCGCTGCTCGCCCTTCTCGAATATCTTTTTTGGCTGGACTATCAACCAAGGCCTGACTAGCAGTGTACGCATGCACTGTGTTTAGCATCGCCTTTTCAATCCCAATTGCTTCCTTAAGGATCGCAATCACTGGGCTAGTTGCATTGGTGGTACATGAAGCATTCGAAGTGATCTCACACTGCGCAAGCTGATCATGGTTGACTCCCATCAGCACAGTCGCTCCGCGTACCCCTGCCGGGGCCGGGTCGTCCTTGACTGGAGCAGAAATAACCACTCGCTTTGCACCAGCAGTAAGGTGCTTTTTTGATCCTTCGTAAGAAGTAAAAAACCCTGTTGATTCAACCACGATGTCAATATTTAGTTGGCCCCAGGGCAATTTCTCTGGCTCACGTTCTTGAATAAAGGCAATCTCTTTCCCACCCACCATAAATTTGCCGTCGACAACTTCAACTGGAAAAGGACTACGACCGTATACTGAGTCATACTTTAGAAGATAGGCTATATTTTCAAGACTACCAAGATCATTGACCGCAACGATCTCAAAATCGGGATGACCAAAAGCAGAACGTAAGAACGTTCGTCCGATTCGACCAAAACCATTGATTGCTACACGTACCATACACTTTATAAAAAATGATTAACTACCGGTAACTATACAGGCAATTCGTTGACACTTCATTAGTCGTTATCCTCAGCTCGTGAACGTTTGATGAGTACGATGATCAAAATAAGAACGAGTACTGCTCCTATACCAAACAAAATGAGCGGCCATTTTGTAAATAAAATATCCGGAAAAAGAACTGGTGACTCTGTTTCAACAGTTCTTTCAACGAAATTTACAGGAGCCTGGTATGTTGCCACGATGAACGCTTCATAATCGTATATCCCAACAACGATCACTCCCTTCCCTGATACTAAAAGCGGCGGGATCTGTGCTTCGTAGGCCGTACGATCTTTATTGATCCGAAGTAGGTACGAATAGGTTTGGTTTTTTTCTTGAGGATCGACTATTGTAGCAATGATCGACTTGAGATTCCCTGCCACCGCTGATCGAGGAATACGAATAGTAAACTCCTGTTTGGTATCAATGACGATGTCTGTATCAACAAACGTGAAGGAGCTATCAGTTTGCGTGAGACGAAGATCAGCGAGGGCTGGTATTTTCATATCGATAGTCACCCGGTTAGTAACTACACTTGAGGTGGCTACAGTAGCATCAGTCACGGTGTCATCAATGGTAATGGCTGGTGGTGTCTCAGATTTTGTTCCCCTTGGTCCAGGAGCGGGGGCGTAGACAATCGCCACCGCTCCTGAAGAGACATTTCCATAGTGGTCATATACAAAAGCCGTGTAGTATACCGGGGAATACTGGCTTAAGATAGCGAGATCGAGGGCATCTGTTTCCAGCCCCTGATACACAATCGCACCGTCTTGTGGGTGCTCAGGAAACCCAAGGTGACTTCGGACAATGCGCACCTGAGCCATTGCAGCTTCGGGCGGATTCTCCCAGTGTAACGCTACATCCGCCCCCCGCCCCACAGCAGTGAATCGACCAACATTTACTGGCAACATCGGCTCGATCATTCCCAGGGTAGTAAACGTGCCACGCTTCAGTACTGTCTGCGCCCCGAGCGGTGTGTAACCAATGATTTCATATTCATACGTGGTTCGTGGTTCAAGTTCGGCAAGCTGCATAATATGCTCCTTGGCGAACACATCGCTCATTACATATCCAAGTTCGTACGATGCGGTTCTCCCCCAGCGTAATTCAAGTCGCGCTTGGTGAGCAGTCACAATAGTAAAGCTGGTGGTTGAAACACCTGCATCAATCACCAGATTATCCATCGCCACTCGCGCCGCAGTACCTTGTGTTTGACTTCCGCTTGGCGTCGTCGAGGCTGGTAATGATGGATTTGGAGTAGTGACCGTAAGGCTATTTGAGGTGGAAGAATAATTAAAAGATGGATCGAATGCACGTATCGCATACGCGTACGTAGTACTTGCAGTCAGACTAGTATCAGAATAAGCCAACAATGAGGTAGTGGCGATTGGTACACCATCACGAAGCACTGAATATCCAGAGATCAGCACATTGTCAGTAGCGACCGACCAACTCAAATCGATCTGCGTCGCTGCAATCGGTGTTGCCGAGAGCAGGGTTGGTGTGGTTGGTGCTTCGATATCAGAAAGACCATCGATTCGAATACTAAAATCATTACTCAAGACCTGAGCCATTGCACTTGAAGCAAAGAGCAGTATAAAAATAAATACAAGTGACGATACTCTCATTACAGCCATTATAACGGCAAAGCAGTGACTGTGGTGGTGGCAGTATACACACCAGCTATTACCCCAGCACTACTACCCACGCGTACTCGGAAATAAACTGTGGTCGTTGCTCCAGACGGGTGATTCGATCCTGAACCTTGCGCGATGGTGTATGGAGTGGTTTCAAGACCATCCCAACATGTCTGGAAAGTTTTTTCAAATCCTAAACCACACAAACCTGCGCTGTTAAAAAAAGTTTGCACTACATCAACTCCTTCGGGTGTAAAGCCAAACCGAGCTTCAGAACTTGCGATTGGAAACGTGAACGAAGGGGTTGCTCCAGGATCGTAGTCAGCAATAGTACCAACATTGCTTTGCATAGCAGGGCTGTTTCCAGTTTGGATAGCTAGCTGATATCCCGCTGGACTATCAGTGATCACCGTAAAAGTACTCGATCCATTCGAAGTACCGCCGGTCACGCCTGGCAGGTTGGGTGACATGGTGACATCACCACTCACGGCAAGACTAAGGTAAACCTCCTGCATTTGCTGGTACCCTGCGCGAAGTGAGTAGATACTGCTGTCGGACGGACCTGTCGCAACTTCACCAATAGTACTTTCTTGTCCGTACGAAGTAGATGTTGCCAATCCCCCACCCACATTAACGCTATCACTCTGTATCCGGTAGTTACTGCTACTACGCACCTGCGCCTCACCAACACCAATCAAAGAGAGCGTCACGATTGTGAGCACCAGAGCAGAAAAGAACGAGTTTCGAAAAGAACGATAGAACATAGTTTATAAACCCTTTCGTTTAAATTCAAACGTGCGGAAAAATGCTCTCAGACTGAACATAACGATAAAGAATGCTACAAAAATGCCAGCCACGATCTTCCATGGTAAAACCCAAAATGTTGTTGAGACCTCATCAACTACATCATCATACCCACGATTGATTCGAGCAGTCACGGTGTACCGACCAAGTAAAAACTCTCGATCCCAGGAAATCTCACGCAGACGGAAGGAAGCAGGTAGGACAAACCATGGTTCAATCTCAACAAAGCCAACCTCCTCACCAAACATATTAGTAATAGAAAGTTCTCCGTAAGGATTAAGATGGACTGATCCCGTATTTTCAAACAAAATACCAAGCTCGATCGGGCCAGTTTCGTACCACATATTATCAGTGATCGTTGCCACCTCTTTGGTTTCACCAGAACGAGTAGTTTCACCTGCTACAGTAAGGAAAAAAAGTGAGCCAACACGCGCGATGATCGGTGATCGTGGCGCAGTGTCATCGGTCGAGCCGGGGGTACGAACGGTCGATATCAGCACGCTACCATAATAGCCGCCTGGTTCAGCATTCGGTGGTATGGTGATAGTGACTGGGATCCGTGCTCGTTCCCCTAGTGCGAGCGTAAAAGTATCTTTTGGAAACGAAATGTAATCACGGATACTGTACGGGCCTCGCTCGTTACCAGAAAGTGCAACTGATTTTTTTGGATCGTCACTACCGTACACATCTTCGACCGTCAGTTGAAAAGTGCGATTGTCACTGATTCGATTAGTGACGGTAATCTCTTGGATCACCGTCTCACCAGGTTGTAATTCTACTTCGGTTCGACCTGGACCGACAACAAAATCTCCAACGTCGATCTGACCGAAGATCTGTTCTGATTCATACCACCGTGTTTCCCCAGCAGTCTCTGTCGTAGATAAAACGGTTTCGGTAGTGGTCGTTGATGGGGTCGCCTGCATGACCAACTGATCAGTGGTTTCACTAGATTGCGCAAACACCTCTCCCAAGAGAGGTGTTGCAAAGAAAGTAACAAGACAAAGTATTCTAAGAGATATCCGACATGTCGAGTTCATAACGGATAACAGAATACCTTTAGATAATGAGCAGTGTCAAGGTAGCGGTAGCAGTGTAGGTGTCTGCGGTGACTGCTGGGTTTGCGCCACTTGGTACCACCACTCGGAATGAAATGGTAGAGGTAGCACCAGTGTTTGCTGAACTACTTCGATCAACAATCTGGTACGGGGTAGTTGAAGGTGACATCCAGCAGAGGCTATTGCCAGTACCGCCAGGCTGGTTACATGACAAACCGTTGTCTAAGAATGATTGATCGGTGTCTCCGTCGGTTGTTGAATCTACTGTATAGGCAAACTGAGCTGCAGTACTAGCGGTAAAGTTATAGGTGGGCTGGGCGAGCAGACCACCACCGTAGTCACGAAGATTTTCACTACTGGTAGTGTCTCCCAACATCGCATAAGCGCCGGCGTTATCATTGAAATCGATGGAGACAGTGTAACCATTAGCGTTGTTTGAGATAACTGCAAAGGTGGTGGAACCATTGGCAGTACCACCCGTCACACCAGTGATCGAACCATTCATGGTGACATTGCTCGGCTGCACCAAAAATGAAGTTTCGTCGGTGATAGTCTGGCGGATATAGAAAGGATTGGAATCTACCGCATGTCCAATACTAGGTTCAAATATAAAGAACGCGGCGAATAATAGTGAGACGACCGTGACACTCGAAACAAGCGCGTAGAGTGCTGCTTGCGTGAATGACTTTGAACGATTGATCATAATAAGATTTAATTAATACTTTATCTTGTTGTAAGTACTTGGTAATTATAGCAACTTTGGCTTTGTTTTTAGCCGAGATCACTTAGTTCTGTGCATAAGTATGGGGCCGGGAGAATGATTTTCTTACATTACCTAAGCCCCTTCTAAAAGAGATAGACAAAATCCCTAGATTGCCCCTCCCCCCCCAGCCCCACCACCCGTTGCCTGGTGGTACACCCGCACCTGGATTGCATCCAAACGGATAGTGTTCGCGCTCGGATTACCCGAAAGGCGCACTGCGAAATTGGTGTTGCTAAAGTTTGCAGCACTCCAACCACGACCCCAATCGTCACTCGGACCTCCGAGTGACACTACCCGATCGCTTGTGGTAAGGGTCGCGGTGGTTTTGGCGGCGGTCCAAGAGGTGCCCCCGTCCCACGAGAGTTGCACATCTACGTTACCAGCAGCCGTGGTGCCAGAGAGCTCAAGCTTCACTTCAACGCCAATGATCTGGTTGGTACCGGGTACACTGAAGCCATAATTTGAATATCGCTCGATACTACCAAGCGAATCAGTGGCATAGGTGCCATTGACTTGGTCGTAGGCATTTGCAGCAGTGAACCAACTATCAATATTGGCTGATGGCCAACGGAAACTCGGGTCGTTTCCTATTTCTTCACCAGTGCCATTATCGATAGCATCGCCACCAGCTTGAGTACCGCCGGTCTCTACCGTGCGGCCAGGAGGAATATCTTCGCCACCAATAGCGGCACGCGTACCGCCTCCCCCACCTTTGTTATTACGATTATGTTGAATGCGATTGACACTACCAAAAATTTCTTGCGAACCATATCGATCAGTAGAAATCACGCCACCGGAAAGAAGCTCAAAAGTAAGGAATGATCCGTTTTCTGGAGCATTCCAATCACCGATGAGCACGTAGTTTTGTGACGTGGTAGCTAGAAAATCTCCGCTGAAAACAATAGTACCCTGTTGGCCACTAATGGTCATAACACCAGAACTCCCTATCTGTTCGTCTGTCACATCGTAGGCAGTATCGCTGTCGAGATCGCGGAAGAGACGAAGATTGGAGAAATCGATGGCATCAATCTTACGCGATCCAGATAGTGTGATAGTAAGATCTGTCACTGTAGCAGTCCCATTCTCTGGGGTAAGTTTAAAAGCAAATAGGGCTTCATTGGTCTTGTTCTGGAAATTGAAAGCATTATTGACCTGAGTGTTATCGTGATCAGCAATAGTAGAAGAACCGACAACATTACTAAAGACCCAATTATTGTTGTTGCCAGTATCTATAGAATTAATAGCAATAACCTCACCTGTTTGGCTTGATGAAGCATTACTATCTTTTACATTTACATACTCAACAGCAAGCTGCTCACCAGCGATGTCGAGATACCACTGAGTATCATCTATAGTAGAACGGAGAGAAACTGGAGCATTGTTGGTACCCAAGATTTCTAGAGTACCAACGGTGGTGGTAGCACCAGCCGCCATAACAAGCTTCGCACCAGCACTGGCCGATAAAATTTCTCGCACATCGAGCGTATCAGTGAAAGTGGTGGTAGCGGTTGTATTAATAGTGAGGTTGGTAGTAGAAGAAATATCATTAAAGATCTTGTCCCC